>JAYFPV010000108.1:0-4958 GCA_034927465.1 Lawsonibacter sp. | reverse complement strand
GTTGATGTTGTCTGCGATTGCGTTGTAACCCGATACCACCCGCTCAAGGCACTGTCGTACATCCGTGTCGCATAGCCAGACAATACAATTTTGGCTTGGCTATTTGAAACCAGATCAAGCAGCCGCTGTTGATCACAATCGTCCATTTCATGTTGATATAATCGCCCGCTCTTCCGTGAGGCGCGAACATACGGCGGGTCTAAATACATCAGCACGTCCTTGTTGTTGTAGCGTTCAATCAGCCGGAATGCATCCATATGCTCGATCTGAACAAGATTTGTCGTGTTACCCCTCAGCCTTTCCGCCGCCACATCAATCGTTTCAGTAATTCCAGCCCACTTGCAAGCCGTCCCGCCTATTTTCATCTGCTTGTGATTTCTCCAGCCGCATTTCCCATTCAGCTTTGCGCCAATCGCCTGTGTGGTCTTAACCATGTATCGCCTAGCTTTTTCCAAAGACTCCTCACACGGTTCAAATGCCTTGTCATATTCCTCGCGGCTATATGGGGTTAGGGACAAGACACGCTTCAAGTCTTCTGGGCGTTCCCGGAGCACCTGGAACAGATTTACAATGTCGCCGTCCAAGTCATTTATCGTTTCGACCGCTCCTGGCCGCTTGTTAAAAAACACCGCCCCAGATCCTAGGAACGCCTCAAGGTATACCATTTTCTCGTAACCAGCCGGGAAGTAGGATATGATCCAATTGGCAATTCCCCACTTGGAACCAGGGTAGCGGAATACTGCCCTCACGTTCTCTCCTCCCGTTTCGTAACGCCCAGCACGTAGGTCCCAGCCGTTTTGTCCCGGCGGGCGTGAATCTCGTACGTTTCGCGCATGACCCGAACGTCAAACAGCGGAACCTCCAGCCTCCAGCCCATGGCCGCCCCGGTGTCCGGGTCCTCCGCCACAACGCCGTGCTCCAGAACAACGGCGGTCAGCACGGCATCCACGGCGGCCTGGGTCTGCTGATTGCCGACATTGGCCTCCTCCAGCGCATCCTGCAGCGTTTGCAGCTCCTTGCCCTGGTCAGCCACTTTTTTCTGATAGCGCCCCAGCTCATGCTCCAGGCGCTTGATTTTGTCTACATTTCGTTCCATCGTCATCTGTCCTTTCGTAATAGTTCAGCAGGGATTTGGCCAGGGAGCAGCCCTCCCATCCCGAAAGGCAAGCGCAATATTTCCCTGTGTATTCCGCGCCTGCCTCCCGGTCTGGGAACGCCACGCAGCCGCCCTCGCAGTGAATTTTTAGCCGCTCGTCCCACCGAAAAAACGGACACATCCAGGTCTTGTGCGAGTGTCCAGCCATAACGTCTCCCTCCCGGTCACGCCCATATGCCTGCGGCATCCAATCCGGCCCTCCACTCGCTCAGAGACATCCCAGCCTCCAGCGCCTCGTGAAGGCTCGGCAGGCCCTTTTCTCTCAGCTCCCGGTGCCACGCTTCCATCCGCTCCACCAGCACCTGGCTGGTCTGTCCCCCGTTGTCTCTTACCGTCGATGCTCTCTCTTCCCTTCGGAACACCTGGGGGCATCGCTTGCCAATTTCCGAGACGTCCGGCCAGAAATGGTTCTCCCGAAAGTGCTCCGCCACCGCCGTCTGAACGTCTGCGGCTTCACATGCTTTCAGCGATAAGTACCAGGACTTGAGCAGCTGCTTGTCCTGCAGCCGTTTGTCCCCCGGCCTGTGAGACCCGATCAGTTTCCAGATTTCGTTCATCTCCTGAGCCGTCATGAAACATCCTCCTCTGTTCGGCGGGGGCGGGATAGGTTCGCGCTTGTTCTTCTACCCTACCTCTTCCAGTTCTCCTCCCCCGTTAGAAGAGATGGGTTTAGGTTTCTGAGTAGTACGTTAGAACTACGGTTAGGTACGGTAAGGTACGGTAGCCCCGTCATGTTACGGTCATGTGACGGTCACGCGACCGTCATGTGTCCGCTTTCATTCGTCTTGCAAGCCCGTCCGCATTTTGTCACGATACCGTTTGTTTTTCTCCCGGTTCTTCTCTCTGCTGTCGTACAGCTTCCCGGCATAGTCGTACCATTCGTGGATGGCGTAGCCGTCCGGGTCCACATCCAAATATCCCGCATCTACCAGGGCGCTGGAGAGCATACCAGCCTTTTTCGGCGGGTAGTCCATGGCCTGGGCAATGTCCCCCTCCGTCAATCCAACCAGCCGCCCGTTTTTATCTGCCGCATACAGCCCCCACGCGAACAGGTCGTGGAGCAGACCGACGGCGTACCGCCGGTCCACTCCAAGCAGGCGGGCCAGTCTCAGCGTCTTGGGGTGCCGCGCCATCGTGTCGTGCGCTTCAAACCAGGCCATGCTACCAGCTCCCTTCCGCCCAGTCCGGAATACCCTCTTCCCGGGCTTGCAAGGCCCCTTGGTCGTGTCCGTGGAGATAGACATACCTGCTCCCCGGCACAGCGTTCTCCGCCAGCCATGCATCCGCTTTTTCCTTGGAGAGATGACCAGCCATGGCCCGGTACTCATAGGCATACTCCCCGCGCTCAAGTTTGCTTTGCAGGCGCTGTCTGATCTCCTCGTCCTCATAGTTGGCTTCAATCATGTACAGGTCGTACCCCTTAGCCTCTACGCCATCCAAGCTCCCCGTGTCGGTAACGTATAGGGCGGACTCGCCCCCTGCCTTCACGCGATATCCGCAATTTTCCACATCATGGAACACCGCGAAGGGGGATATCATCACCGCCCCATAGCTGTACCATGTTCCCGGCTCATACACATCAATCCGGCTTTTCTGAATTCCAAGCGTGGCCAGAGGCCCAAGCAGCCATTCACAGCATCCAAATCGAAGCGAAGGCCGCTCCTTGGCAAGACGTGCAAGCGTCGCCCTGTTAAAATGATCCCCATGGATATGGGTCAGAAGGACCAGCTTCAACTCCTGCCAACACCCTTCCAGCAGTTTGAACGGGACGCCACAGTCCAGCAGCAGGGAGCCGTCCAGCAGGACGGCGTTCCCCTTGCTCCCGGTCTGGATGATCTCACAGGTCATCCATAGACACCTCGGTATCCTGTTTCCCGTCCTTCGGCATATCCACATTTTTGGGGGCTTCCTGCGCTGGCACACCGCTTAAATCAAAATACTGCTCCCGGCTTGCCATGCCGTCCTTCAAGGACTGGTAAACACCCCGGAGCCGCACCACCGTCTGTTCGGTAAACGCCTCCGCCTTAAATCCGGCGTACTGTTCCAGCGCTTCCTTTGGAACTCCGAAATCGTCCTGGAACGCTCTGACCATCTTTCTTACCCGATCTACAAGCGGCAATTTGCTTTTCCCTGCCAGGGTCTTTTGACAGGCATCCAGCGCCGCGTCCACCACATCGCCTGGAATCACGCCCAGAATACAGGCACGCAGGCGGCGTGCCCCCTGATTGGCTACCATCTCATAAATGTCTCGGGGATCGGTCAGCATCTGCGCCCCCTTTTTTGTCTGCCGAATATGAGGAACGGTAAAAATTTTGGTCTGGCGCGTGTTGGTCTCCAGATCCCAGCAATAGGACATAATCGTGGACTCTCCCGACTTCTGATCCAGCTCCACAATCCCAAAGTCCAGATTCCCCCAGTTTTGAGCCATGGCCTCGGCCAAGCGGATGGAGGGTCCTGTCACGCTGGTTCCTCCCTTGGGGTACTCATAAATGGCCCGCTCCGCCAGAGAGGGCCGATCACAGGACCGCAGTACCCGGTTAATTGCATCCATTTCGTTTCTGGGGAATTTTTTGGCTACAATCATCGCCGCTTGTACTTCCTGGGCCTGACGGCTCACCGCCATCTCGGTGGTGGTGTTGGTCTGTCCCGCCATCTCGCCGCTCTGAAATTCCATCATCTCGTTTTTCATGTCGCACCTCACATAATCTCAATGCCGTTGTCCAGCATGTACTGCTTCAATGCCTTCAACTGTACACGGGTCCCTCTTGCACGGAAGGAAACCACTAACAGTTGCTCCTCTTTCACTTCCACCGGGGCGGAGAAGGCTTCTTCTCTCGGCGCAGGTTCTTCTTCTCGTTTCTCAAAAGCGGGTTGTGCTGCCCGCTCCTGTTCCCGAAGAATGGCTCTGTGCCGGTCTGCCACCGTGAAAATAGCCCGGTTCAGATTCAAACTCGCCTTGTACTCCACCATAATCTCGTCGGCGTGCTGCTGCGACCGGATAGCCTCCAAATCCCCAGCCACGCGCTCCACAAAAGCCGCAGTCTCTTCTTTCAGCTTTTTCAGGCTGGTGCTCAGGGTAATTGTCACCCCCGTCTGCTCCTGGCTTAAAAAGTCGATTTTCTTGGCCTGGCACAGCTCCGCAAAGTACCGCTCTACCTCCTGCCGCTTCTCGGCTTTGCGCTGATTTTCGGTGTCGCTGATTTTCTGCTTCAGCGCCTCGTCCGCAGCCATGAGCTTGCTGGTCACGCATTCTTTGTAGATTGCCTCAAATGCTTCATAGGGGGCCAGGATGGCCTTTTTCACCGCCAGACGCTGCCCCTCCAGCTCTTTGAATTGGGTATTCAGTTCGGCTCTGGTCTTTTTTACCTGGGCCACCGTTTCGTCGGTGCAGACAAGCGACAGTGCCTCTTCCACCTGCCTGTCAATGCTCTCCCCCAAAGAACGAAGCCGCTCTTCAATCACCGGGAGCTGGATTACCTGGATCAAATCAGACATTTCAACTTACCTCCTCATAGTTCACTTCCCGGACGCATCCCCAGCAGCCGATGATCTCTCCGTCCCTCTGGTAAAACACGTCCGCCTCTCTTCCGCAGACGGGGCAGACGGGGCCACGCGGCTCCCGTCCGTCCGGGTAGCCCGTCCGCTCCATGTTCCGGATGATGGGATGATCCGGAATCTCTTTGCTCACATCATCACCACAACTTTGCCGTCCCCGATCTCCGCCGCCAGCTTGTCCTCGAAGTACGCGCAGATGCGATCCTTGGCCGTCATGCGCCACATCCCGCCGTCGGCCTCAAACAGC
>JAYFPV010000044.1:0-1881 GCA_034927465.1 Lawsonibacter sp. | reverse complement strand
CAGATGTCCTCCGCCGTCGGCCCCAGCATCCTGGTCAGCCTGTCCTTCAGCTCTCCGGCGGCCTTGTTGGGCAAGGTGATGGCCAAAATGCTCCAGGGCGCCGCCGCTTCCAGGCGGCACAGCCGGTCCCGGCGCTCCCGCTCGTCGGGGGACAGGGGATGGCCGTCGGCACACCCCTCCAAAAAGGCCAGATCATCCTGGGTAACAAACTCCGGGACTTCCACACTGTCCGAGCCGCGCCCGTACTTCATCAGATTGGCGATGCGGTGAATCAGCACCGTGGTCTTTCCACTGCCCGCCCCGGCCAGCAGGAGCAGGGGTCCCTGGGTGGTCAACACTGCCCTTTGCTGCTCCGGGTTCAGCCGGGTAAACTCTCGGGCAATGGCCCCCCGGCGGACCTGAACGAACCGAAGTTCCTGTTCGTGATTCAGCATACTCTCTCTCTTCCTGTTGTTTATTTGTTTTTGTAAACTGATTGTATAACAAAACTGCCGCCCCGGTCAACCCGGAAACCCATCTCTTTCCCTGCCAGGTCCGAATCCCATTTTCAAGCAGGAAGGACTATTTTTCACCCGTTTCATCTAATTTATAGAACGAACAGCACGAAAAAGCCGCCGAAGGTTTCGTTCGGCGGCTAGGTATATTGAGACAAAGCTTCACATAGGTTTATGAGGCGGTCACCCGCTGGTTTTACCCAAACAGCTTCCGCCCCACCCAGAGAAACAGGCAGGCGCCCGCCACGGACACCACCAGATTGGCAATCCAGCCATAGGCATAAAAGCCAAGCAGCCCGAACACCACGCTGCCCACAAAGGACCCAATAATTCCCACCACCATGTTGCGCAGCAGGCCGCCCTCCGCCTTCATTAGGCGACTGGCGATCCAGCCCACTAACGCGCCCATAATCAAGGTGCCGATCAAACGAAACAGCATCATTTTCCCTCCTTTTTTGTTTGGGATCAGTATACGACGCTCTCGCAAGAAATGCAAGATGTTGTTCTTCTTTTCTCTGTGATCCACGATATGGTGTGTCGCTTTTTCCATCTCATTTGCAACCATTCTGTAACCGCTTTGCCATCGCCTCGTAATGATTCCGATAAGACGGTAACATTCCCTTGTGTTATACTGAATTTACACTTAAGAAAGAAAATTATTCACTTGACACCCCGGAAAGGAGGTCTCCTTCATGAAAAAATATTTACTGACCATAATGATCGCCGCCCTGCTTGTTCTTCCCATGGGGGGCGCTGCTCTGGCGGACAGTCCGGAGGCCATTCCCTCCGATGCGGTTGTTTCTGAGGAATCGGATTATGTCCCCGGCAGCGTCCCCGCCGAGAGTGATATGCTGCAGTCCATGACTCCCGCCATCCACGGCGCAATTCTGGCCATGCTCCACCACAATCTGACCGTGTTCGACCGCACCAACTCCGACCTGGGATGGGAAACGCTGTACAACATGCTCTCCCTCTACGGGCAGATGGATGACCGCTCCGAATACATCGGCGAAGATCTGGTCCTCCCGGTTGAGAGCGCCATGGACTTCTCCTCTGCCTTGTTCCCCAGCTTTGACTCCCTGGGCCAGATGCCCGCCGACTTGTCCGACCGGATGGTGTATTCCCCCGAGATTGACAGCTACCGCTTGGTCTGCGGCGACGACAGCTTGGCTCAGATCCAGTTGGAGTCCTCCCATCAGGACGGAAACAATGTGGAGCTCACTGGTTCACTGGTCTATCTGGTCGATGGAAGCGATTTAGCCCGGTTCCAGGCTACGCTCCAGCCCAGGGATAACCTGTTTGGCTATACCCTTGTGGAGTTGAAACTTCTGTAAATTTGACCTCACTCAAACGGGCGGGCCGCCTTGCGGCCCGCCCGGTCCATCTT
>JAYFPV010000128.1:0-8284 GCA_034927465.1 Lawsonibacter sp. | reverse complement strand
CCGACGCGGTGGCGGTGGTGGATCCCCATCGCCCGGATTGCACCTACCCATTTAAAGGGTTGGCCGGCGTAGGGGTGGCCCTGAAGCTGGCCATGGCAGTGGCGGGCCCCGAGACGGCCGGCGCGGTGTTTCAGGAGTTTCGGGATCTGGCCGCCATGGGTACGGTGGCCGACGTGATGCCCATGACGGGAGAGAACCGTGCAATCGTCAGCTTGGGGCTTCTGGATCTGAACCCGCCCCGCCGGCTTGGCTTGGCCAAGCTGATCCAGTGTGCGGGCATGGAAGACAAACCGGTCACGTCCGTTTTCGTGGGCTACACGCTGGCCCCCCGGATTAACGCCTCGGGGCGGATGGGCCGGGCGGAGGTGGCGGTGGAGCTGCTTCTCACCCAGGACCCCAACCGGGCAGAGGTTTTGGCCCAGGAGCTGTGTGTTCTGAACCGGGATCGCCAGGGAATTGAGGGAGACATCTATCAGCAGTGCGTCCAGTGTCTGGATGAAGCGCCTCAGGCCGGGGCGATTGTCCTTGCCAGCCCGGCCTGGCATCAGGGAGTGGTCGGCATTGTGGCCTCCCGCCTGGCGGAAAAATACGGGTGCCCTGCCTTTATGATTTGTCTGGATCAGGGGATGGGCAAGGGCTCCTGCCGTTCCTGGGGCGGAGTGAACTTGTTTGAACTACTGAAAACATGCGCCCCCCTGCTGGAGAACTTCGGGGGCCACGCCATGGCTGCCGGGTTCACCGTGCGGGAGGAGAACATTCCGGCTCTGGCCCAGACACTGTGCCGGGCGGTGGCGGAGTTCAGCGGAGGGGAAGCGTTGACGTCGGAGCTGGAGGTGGACGCGGCGGTTGTGCCCGATCAGCTGACAGTGGATGCGGTGGAGACGCTGGATCGTCTGGAGCCATGGGGGGTAGGAAACCTTCGCCCCGTCCTGATGATCTGCGGAGCTCAGGTTCAAAATCTGGCCCAAGTAGGTCGGGGGCGGCACTTGAAGCTGCGGCTGGAATCCAGGGGCTTCGGGTTGGATGCCATTTGGTTTTCCAACGACGGGGCGGATTTGGGATTGGCTCCCGGCTGTCGGGTTGATCTGGCATTTTATCCCCAGATCAACGAATTTCGAGGGGTGCGGACGGTGCAGCTTCAGGTGATTGACCTGCGTCTGGCACCATCCCGGGCGCAGATGGAGCGGGACATCTATGAAAGGTTCTACCGAGGCGAGACCCTGTCTCCCGGAGAGGCTCAGTTCCTTCTGCCGGACCGATCGGAATTTGTGGGTCTTTGGCGGTGGCTGGAGCGTCAGTCGGCCTGCGGCACCGTGGTGGAGGACACCCTGGCCCGGATTGCCCGGGGCGTGTCCCGGACGGCCGGACAGCGGGAAGTACCGGCTCGTACTCTGCTGTGTCTGGAGGTTCTGGAAGAACGAGGACTCATTGAACTGAATCGACGCACCGACCGGATCCGGATTGTGGTTTGCCATACGGAGCACAAGGTGGATCTGGAGGCGTCTTTTATCCTGCGCAGGCTGAAAGATGCATCGCAGACAAAAAATAACGAGTGAGAGTGTTTGGGGCCCAGTTTGGTTTAAGGGGTTGGCCCGCCAGTAAAGGCGGAGCTGACACACTGACCGTTGAACTGCTGACTCAGCTGAGGTGATTGGATGGACCCTATTCTGGAACGATATCACGCGCTGGAAGAAAAAGTTGGCGCGTATACCCCAAATTTGGATACCAAACGGCTGTTTGACGCGTTTACCTACGCCGACACCGCCCATAACGGCCAACTGCGCAAAAGCGGCGAACCCTACATTATTCACCCCTTGGCCGTGGCCGAGATCGTGGCGGATTTGGGGCTGGATGTGGATTCCATCATTGCCGCCATGCTCCATGACTGCATCGAGGACACCGAGGCCACCCACCAGGAGATCGCCAAAAAATTCGGCGAGCCGGTGGCTGCCTTGGTGGAGGGGGTTACCAAGCTGACCCGAGTGCAGTATGTCTCCAAGGAAGAAGAGCAGATGGAGAATCTGCGCAAGATGCTTATGGCCATGGCCCAGGACATCCGGGTGATCCTGATCAAAATCTGCGACCGACTCCACAACATGCGTACCATGGAATATCAGTCCCCGCGCAAACAGCGGGAAAAATCGCTGGAAACCATGGAGATTTACGCTCCCATTGCCCACCGCTTAGGAATGCAGAAGCTGAAGTGGGAGCTGGAAGACCTGTCTCTGCGCTATTTAGACCCCGTCGGCTATAAGGAGATTGAGGACGAACTGGCCGAGCGCTCCTCTGCCCACGACGAGTTTATGGCAGCTATTCAGCACCGCATCCAGCAGCGGCTGGAACAGGAGGGGATTCGCGGCACCGTCTATGGCCGGGTGAAGCACATTTACTCCATCTATCGGAAGATGTATGCCCAGAACAAGACCATGGACGAGATTTTCGATCTGTACGCATTTCGGGTCATTGTAGACGACATCCCCGAGTGCTACAACGTCCTTGGCTGTATTCATGACATGTTCAAGCCGCTGCTGGGCCGGTTTAAGGACTATATCGGGACCCCAAAGCCCAATATGTATCAGTCCCTCCACACCACGGTGATCGGCCGGGAGGGAATCCCGTTTGAGGTGCAGATCCGCACCTGGGAAATGCACCAGACTGCTGAGTACGGCATTGCCGCCCACTGGAAGTATAAGCAGGGCATGGCGAACCGGAAGTTGGGAACGGAGAAGGACTTTGAGTGGGTGCGAAAGCTGCTGGAAAATCAGCAGGACACCGACGCGGAGGAGTTTGTCCGAACGCTGAAGGTGGATCTGTTTTCCGATGAAGTCTTTGTGTTTACACCCAACGGGGATGTGGTGAACTTGCCCTCCGGCGCCACACCCATTGACTTTTCCTATAATATCCACTCCGCCGTTGGAAATCACATGGTGGGGGCCCGGGTCAACGGGCGAATGGTCCCCTTTGATTATCCGCTGTCCAACGGGGAGATTGTGGAGATTCAAACCTCCAAAGCGGCGAAGGGCCCAAGCCGGGACTGGCTGAAGATCTGCAAATCCAACGAGGCCCGAAACAAGATCCGCCAATGGTTCAAAAAGGAGTGCCGGGAGGAAAACATTTCCACCGGGCGGGCCGCCTTTGAATCCGAATTGAAGCACGTGAAGATTCCGCTTGCCGCCGTCACGGCGGAGGAGGTTCTGCCTCACATCCTGCGCAAAGTGCGCTTCGGCACGTTGGACGAGCTGTACGCTTCCATCGGCTATGGCGGCACCACCGCCGCCAAGGCAGTGGCCCGGGCTAAGGATGAACTGCTTCGGCTGGGCCGACTTCAGGCAGAGAAGGCGGCGGCCGCCGCGAAGACAACGGCGGCAAGCGTCATCGGTCCGGGCTCAGCAGCACAAACGATCCCAGCGGCCGCGGGACAGGTGCGGCCCAGACACTCCGACTCGGGCATCATTGTGGAAGGGGTGGGCAATTGCCTGGTCAAGTTTGCCAAATGCTGCACCCCGGTTCCTGGGGATCCGGTCATTGGCTTTATCACCCGGGGCTACGGCGTCTCAGTCCACCGTGCGGACTGTCCCAATGCCGCGCTCGGCAAGCGCAAGCCGGAAGAGGCCGACCGCTGGGTAAAGGTCTCCTGGGTAGAGAGCAGCCTGCCCAACTATAAGACCTCGCTGGAGCTGGCCACCAGGGACCGGGACGGTTTGACCCTGGACGTTGCCATGGCCCTGTCCGCCGCTAAGGTGAAGGTTACGGCTCTGTCCGCGCGCTCCATGCCGGACGGACATGCCGACGTCAATATTGTGGTGGAGGTTCGGGACAAGGAGGAGCTGAACGCGGTCATGAACCGGCTCAATCAGATCCCGGGTGTCTATTATGTGGCCAGAACCAGCGGAAAATAAAACGAAGCTCAGGCGGGGGCGGCGATGGCCGCCCCAGATTTTCAGAAGAAGCAAAGGTTGTGAATGGCATGCGCGCAGTTGTTGCCCGGGTATCCTCTGCCTCAGTCACCATTGACAGGGCGGTGGCGGGAGCCATTGAGAAGGGGTACCTGGTATTATTGGGGGTTGGCCCCAACGATTCCGAGTCCGTGGCCGACAAGCTGGCGGAAAAAATCTGTAACCTCCGCATTTTTGAGGATGAAAACGGAAAGATGAATTTGAATCTGGAGCAGGTGGGAGGCTCCCTTTTGGTGGTATCCCAGTTTACCCTGTACGCCGACACCTCCAGCCGCCGTCCCGGGTTCAGCTGCGCGGCCAAACCCGAGCTGGCCATTCCGCTGTATGAGCGGTTCCTGGCGGCATGCCGGGTGCGCGGGTTTCGGGTGGAGCATGGTCAATTTGGGGCCGACATGCAGGTGGCTTCAGTAAATGATGGGCCGGTCACCATTTTGTTTGACACGGAACAGACTTGAGACGTTAGGAGGAATTGGAATGAAGGTGAAGGTTCTGCCGGTGGGTCCCATCGGGACAAACTGCTATCTGTTAGAAGACGAGGGCACGAAGCTGGCCGCCGTCATTGACCCGGGAGATGAGGCGGACAAGATTTTAAAGGTACTAAAAGAGGACGGAGTGCGGGTGGAGTATCTCCTGCTTACCCACGGCCACTACGACCACACCACCGCCGTTCCCGCGCTGCACAAGGCTCTGCCGGAGGCAAAGATTTATATCCATCCGGCGGACGCCAACGGAGCGGGAGGCTATCTCTTCCCCCTGGCCGGCCAGGTAGAGGATCTGCGGTTTTATGACGAAGGGGACACCCTGATCATGGGTCCGCTCACCATTCGGGTGATTCACACGCCTGGCCACTCCCCTGGCTCCGTGACCCTTCGGGTGGCTGACGTGCTGTTCTGTGGGGACACCCTGTTTGCCGGCTCCTGCGGACGCACGGACTTGGCCGGGGGCAGCTATGACCAGATTATGGATTCTCTGAAGCGGCTGGGCGAACTGGAGGGGGACTACCACGTCTGTCCCGGCCATGATGTTACCACCACCCTGGAGCGGGAACGCAGAAGCAACCCCTTCCTTCGGGAGGCCATGAACAGTTGAGAAAGGCTGGTCGGCCCGGTTCCCTCGGCGTGCTTGCCCGCCGGATGATTCCAGCCTTGGAAGGTGCTCCATGAAGCTATATTTAGAAGAAAACAAGACTCCATGGCAGGGAATGCGGTACCGCTACGCCGTGGAGCAGATGATGCTGATGCTGTTTCCGGGGGAAAAGCCGGAATACCCGGCCCAGCTGCCCCGTACACTGGAGGGAGAGGACAACGCCGCCGTGTTCACCCTCAGCCGGGGAGAGACGTGGACCACTGTGACAGCCCTGGTATTGCGCCCCCAGGGCCAGCACAGCGGGGTGTCCCGACTAGACAGTCTGCTGTTGGACCAAACGCCCGAGCAGGTGTACCATGTGGTTCAGCACGCGCTGAAGATGGCGTTCTACAAGGCGGGTACCGCCCTGCTGGGGTATGAGCCGCCCTGGGGCGCCCTTACCGGCGTGCGGCCCGTCAAGCTGCCCACTCGGGCCATCAAGCGGGGGGCGACTCCTGCCCAGGCCAAGCGGGAGCTGGAACGGGAATACCGCGTCTCCCCTGTCCGCGCTCAACTGGCGTTAGACTGTGCCCAGGCCAGCCTATCCGTGGATCGAACCCTGACACCAAACCAGGTTTCCCTGTATCTTGGGATTCCCTTCTGCCCCACCCGGTGCGCCTACTGTTCCTTTGTTTCCGCTGACGTGAGCCGGACGCTGAAACTGGTGGAACCCTATCTGCAGGCGATGCTGCGGGAGTTGGACGCCGCAGGCCGGGCAATGGAACAGACGGGACTGAGCATCCGTTCTCTGTACATGGGGGGTGGCACCCCCACCACCCTGAGCGCGGATCAAATGGATCGGCTGCTGAGTCGGTGCCGAGAGGTCCTTCCTCTGGATAGCTGCACCGAGTATACCGTGGAGGCAGGAAGACCGGATACCATTACCCGGGAAAAGCTGGAGGTGCTGGCCAAACACGGCATCGGGCGCATCTCCATCAACCCGCAGACGCTGGAAGATCCGGTCCTGGCCGCCATCGGTCGGAAACATTTGGCCGCGGACATCTATGCCGCCTACGAACTTGCCCGGGAGATTGGGTTTTCGTGCATCAACATGGACCTCATTGCTGGCTTGCCCAGAGACTCATTTGATGGCTTCTGCCGCTCACTTCAGCGGGTGCTGGGCATGGGGCCGGAGAACATTACCGTCCATACGCTGGCCCTGAAAAAGGGATCGACGCTGATGGAGCAGGGCGGCACTATTCCCAGCGGGGCCGAGGTGGCCCGGATGCTGGATTGTTCTCTTCTGACCTTGCGGGGAGCGGGCTATCTCCCCTATTATCTGTACCGGCAGAAATACATGTCCGGTTCATTGGAAAACGTGGGCTGGGCAAAACCGGGAACCGAGAGCCTTTATAATATCGTGATGATGGAGGAACTGCAAACCGTGGTATCCATTGGGGGCGGCGGAGTCACCAAGCTGGTGGATCCGAAGGCGGGACGGATTGTCCGTCTGCCCAACCCCAAATATCCACACGACTATCTGGCGGCGCTGGACAAAGTGATTGCACAAAAAATGGAACTTTCCGCATTTTACCAATGAGCGCAAGAAAAACGAACCGAGCCTGCGCGGCACCCATGTGGGGCGTTCCACGCCCAGCGTGCCGTTGCCGCCATAGTTGGCCCTTGACAGGACCAGGGGAAAACAAGTAAGGAGTGATTTCATGGCTTACCAATTACAGGAAATCAACAAACGCATCCGGACCGACGTGAAGGAATTTTTGGCTGAATGCGACGAGAGCTATGCCCAACGGGTGTCACTGGCGGCGGATAAGATTTTGGCCAATCTGGAGCGCAGTCCCATCGTGCTGTTGTCCGGACCATCCGGCTCCGGCAAGACCACTACCGCCATGAAAATTGCCGAAGAGCTTCAGCGCCGGGGCGTAAACTCCCGCGCGGTGGCCATGGACAATTACTTCAAAACAATCAATCGACGCACGGCTCCCCGTACCCCAGAGGGGGACATCGACTATGAATCGCCCGAGTGTCTGGATATGGAGCTGCTGGACCGACAATTCACGGCGCTGTCCCGTGGGGAGGAAATTGTGATCCCCAGGTTTGAGTTTGCCCGCCAGATGCGCAACGACAGCCTGGGAACGCCCTTGAAGCTGGAGAAGAATGAGATCGTCATTTTCGAGGGGATCCACGCCCTGAACGATTCCATCGCGGGCCGTCACCCCGAGGCCACCAAGCTGTATATCTCCGCCCGATCCAACGTGAACGAGGGGGCGATACTCCGCTTTAAGGGAACCTGGATGCGGCTGACCCGCCGGGCGGTAAGAGACCATAACTTCAGGGGTACCGGCGTAGCCGAAACCCTTGAGATGTGGGCGAATGTCCGCCGGGGCGAAAAGTTATACATCTCCCCCTATAAGGGCCGAGCGGACATCATCTTTGATTCCGCGCTGCCCTACGAGGTATCGGTCATGCGCAATTATGCTCTTCCTATCCTCCAGGCGGTGCCGGAGGATAACGACCGCCACGACGAGCTGCTGGAGCTCATCAGCGCTTTTCAGTGGTTCGAACCCATTGAGCCTGCGTTGGTGGCCCGGGACTCTCTCATTCGGGAATTCATTGGGGGAGGCAGCTACAAGTACCACTAAGCTGGAACAAGCGGCTTTGCCGCTTCTGAATTTGATGGAGATGAACCTGCTGACGCACATGCACAGGGAAAAACGCCGGCAAGGCTGCAGACCAGGACATGTCGGTTCAAACTGCCATGTCGTCTGGAAAACAAATGAATATCAGTTCGCCGCTTTGACGGCCAAATGCTGCGAGGCCTTTTTGCTGCGCGATCTGTTGTGGAGTGATTCCCGTGACCTATCAGCCAATTTACGATTCCAGAGACTCCAGGTATAAGGCCCCTTACGGAGCGGTGCCGTCCGGCACTGTGGTCCGATTTACTCTCCGTCCCGCAAGGGCGGAGGGCTTTTCCCATGCGCTGCTCACGGCTCGATTTGAAGGCCGGAACAACGAGACGAAAGAAATCCCCATGCCTTGGGCGGGTATGAAGCTTGGGCGTGATTTGTTTTGTGCTGTTCTGGATACCGGAGATTATGTCGGCCTGGTGTGGTATTCCTTTGAACTGGAGGGCATTGATGGCCGAAAACGGGAACTGGGGCATCATCAGCTTACCGTCTATGAAAAGGGAGAACCCACGATTCCCTGGTTTGGAGAAGGGATGACCTATCAGATTTTTCCGGATC
>JAYFPV010000304.1:0-1892 GCA_034927465.1 Lawsonibacter sp. | reverse complement strand
CTTCCTTTGTTGTGGGCGCGGGAGCACGGAGTCTCCCGCGCCTTGGTTGATTTTTTGGGTATCGGATGTCTATGGTCACCCCAAGGTCTGCTGCCATGTTTGCTCATCCTCGTGGTCGTCCGCCTTATGACCGAGGGCGATTTTCTTTTCACGCTCTTTAGTGAAAATCTTTCGGTCTGTGTATGGATTCATGGTTGTGACATCCTTCACTGGAACATCGGCCTGAGCGCGCTCCAGAGAGTGTCCCAGCTGTGCCACATTGCCCAGAGCACCAACAAGATTACCGGAATCAACAGCCACGCTGAGCTGAGTTGCGGCAGGTGCAGACGTGGGAGAAAAATATGCCGCTCTCTCCGCTTCCCAGCCTGTTGCATCAGCTCCCGCACTGCCGACACATCCCGCGCCAGCGCCGCGATCTGCTCCCCAGTCGGGTACATCCTCGGCCACTGGAAAAGCTCCCGCACGAGGGCCGTCTGCGCGGCCACGCGGCGCTCCAGCGAGGCCAGCGTACTCATCAGTTCTGTCCATTCTGCCTGTGTCGGATGCGGCTCCGGCTGCGGTGGTGCCGGCGTTTGCTGTGTCAGTGAACTCCGCGGGTAATTCAGCCGCTTCAATTCCTCCATGGACAATTCCCGCTCGGATTCGGAACTCACGCTCCATCGCCTCCTTCAAATATCGTTCGTTGTGCAGCCGGTCGTCCCGGCACTTCATTCCGCCGGGGAGCGTGTAGGTGATGTTCTTCCGCGACGCTTCCCAGCGGACGTCGTAACCCTCGGTACGCATCAGGGTGATGAACTCATCGCGGGTGCCGGCATAACGCATGCACTCGTCAATGTCATTGATTAACCGGAACTTCCAGCTCTCGCCCCGCGCGGCGGCATGATACTCCGCTGTGGACTTCACTTTTTTCTTTTTCTGGCCTTTCTGAAATACCGGCAGGCCGAACATTTCGCACACCTGATCGTTGCGCTGGCGGAGCGTGATCAGCTCCGGTTCGCTGATGTGGAGCTTTCGCCCGTCCTCCAGCGAGACGCTGTTGATGATAAAATGCGAATGGACGTGGCCGCAGTCGGTATGGGTGCAGACCAGCACCTCGCGTCCCTCAAAATACTTGGCCAGTTCCATCGCCGCGGCATGCGCTGTGACCGGATCGACGTCGGCGCCCTTGGGGAAGGACTGCACCATGTGGAAAAACAGAGTTTTGTCATCTTTGTGGTAGAGCAGCTTCGTACTAAGGAAATCGTCATAGACGCTTTCCGGGCTGCAGTTGATACCGCTGACCAGAGACTGTCCCTGCCACAGCGTTTTCTCCCCCCGCTTCGCGTACTCCATGACCGCCGCCATGCAGGGGCGGTTCTGCCCCTTGGGGTAATTCGTAAAACTGATGATGGCTATTTCGTCCACCTCCCGCGCTCGGCAATCTCCCGCAGCGTCTCGCTGATCGTCTTTAGCGCCTGAGCGGTTTCACCGAGATTGGCAACCGACACTCTACCCATGTTGGCCAGCACTGTGAGCTGATTGAGGTTGTTGCCGATGGCGCGCTGCTGTTTCAGTATTTCCTTCAGATCTTCCACGACCACCACCTGCTTGCCGAGGCAGCAGCGGGTGACATAGTCGCTCTGGGAGAGCCGTGCCTGTTTTGCTTTTTGCCTGATGGTCTCCAGATCGCCGGACGCGATCCGGATGCTGAAAGTGGTATCTTTCATACGTTCCTCCGTTCTACCGGGTGTGGGGCAGGGCCCCGCAAACTTGGCGTTTGGCGGGGCGGCGGCTGTGGCCGACGTCCAGACAAATGCGATGCTGGCTCTCCCCGAAAGGGGAGAAATCCCCCCGCCGGGCATCTACGCATCCTCCCGTGACAGGTGTGACGGCTGTGACAGCAGATTCGGTAC
>JAYFPV010000260.1:0-1885 GCA_034927465.1 Lawsonibacter sp. | reverse complement strand
ATCCTCCTGGCGTCTTCTTCTATAAGTTGCTATAACCGTTTGTCAACGCCGGGATTTTTTGACCCCAAAGCGCCGGTCGGAAATGACCCACATCGCCGGTTACCCTACCGCCGGAATATCCGCCGGTGTCTGAATGTTGGTTTTGAGTCTGTCTTTCAGCCGATAGGTCTGCCGTAAGGACTAGTCCGGCGCACCATTTCAGTAAATAGGGGACAGGCAGCGTTTCCGTAATTCCCATCGTGCTTGTCGCAATCAATCCAGCAGCAACGAATACGGCGAGAAACACCGCCATTTCCATCAAAAGATAAAACATCAGCACACAAAACTTTGCCAGAGAAAGCGCATACCGGCTAACCGGCAGAGCCAGCATTTTCAGAATGCCGTTATTCTGCGTTTCCTGTCCAGCAATCATGACACAAACTACAATACTGAGCGGAAGCAAATAATAGGCATAGACCAGTGCGCTTTGAATGAACATAGCTGGCCACGCATTCGTATATTCCGGTGTAAAATAGCTGCTCAAATTTGCAATCCCGGATGCTACCACCAATAACGGAGCAACAAAAATTAAAGGCACAATTTTTGAGCGCTTCACTTTCATAAATTCAATTTTAATCAGTTCTAAAAAACTCATTTCAATCCTTCCTCCTTATTCATAGCGCAGATGCTTTGCCATCCACAGCCCTGCCCAAAGGAAAAGAATCGTTTGCACCAAAGAACCAAGGATCACCGTGCTATCCGGCTGCGCACTCATGGCAACTGCAGGTTTCAACATCACAACAAAGGGGTGGATCATCAGCAAAGCAACTTTCGAGTTTGCCAAGGCCATCCCACTTAAAAATCCCGCAACTCCGATACCGAGAGGAATCCACATGTTTTCAAAGCAGGAAGAAATCAAAATCATAAAGGACAGCGCCGGCATGGCGGTAATGAACGAATAGGCGGCAAACCGCACCAGCGTCCCGATTTCAAAGGTACCTTGCGGCAGTTCGGTTATGCCGATTTTCATCAGAGCCAGATTTTGAATTGCTACCGCTACCAGAAGCAGGACAGTCAAAATCAGGAATTTGCATAGGTACATCCCCGGAACGCTCATTGGCAGCATATATATCTTCTTGATGGCATTCCCCTTAAACTCCATGTTGTAGACCATGCAGGCGGCGACGATGATGCCAAACATATTTAATATCATGATCATACCGTAGAGTTGGGTCAGCAGAACATCCATCGGAGCTAGCGGAAGGTTCAGCAGGGTATCTTTCCGCACAAGGAAATTGACAAAGGCGTATGCCGCTCCCAGAACGCCAACCGCCAGCAGCACAGGAATTACTCCTGTACGCTTTTCTTTCCGCAGTTCTATTACAAGTGCACTCATAGCTGTGCCCTCTGTTTTCTGGCTGCATTGTCCTTTTCTATCATGGAAAGGAACATTTCTTCCAAATTGTCCGAGGCAAAACCGGCTTGTAGCGCACTCTGCCGCAGCTCATCCAAGCTGCCCTCGAATAGCAGGCGGCCATAATTCAGAATGCCGATATCGTCCGCCATCAGTTCAATTTCTGACAGCATATGGGAGGAAATGAGAACGGTGCAATCGTAAAGCTCCGGCAGGGATTTTATCAGATTGCGAATTTCGTGTATGCCGGAAGGATCAAGACCGTTGGTCGGTTCATCCAAAATGAGAATTGGCGGTCTGCCCAGAAGAGCCCCGGCAAGACCAAGCCTCTGTTTCATGCCCAACGAATACTTTTTTGCAAGCCGGTCGCCATACTCGGTAAGGCTGACCAGTTCCAGAGCATCTTCCACAGAGCTTTTCGGCAGCTTTAGAATCCGGCGGATGATGTCAAGGTTCTCCCGGCCAGTCAGGTTCGCATAGAATGAGGGCGAT
>JAYFPV010000124.1:0-1870 GCA_034927465.1 Lawsonibacter sp. | reverse complement strand
CTTCGCTCCGTTTCTCCAACGCTTCCGTCAGTTCTGTCGCCGTGCCGGTGAACGATTTGCGCTCGCTGAGAAATTCAGAGAGAAAAATAATGAGCTCATCCTGCGGCTGCGGCTTTGCGGTGACACTGTCCGAGAGCAGGTTCCAGACGTGGGTATCCCCGTCGAACTCAAGCGTCAGCTCCCTGTACTCAATGTCCCGCCCGGTGCAGTAAAGTGTCGCGGTATTGCCGCCGCGCTTGTCCTTGCGAAGGACGAAGTTGGAGTCCGTCGAGCCGCTGATTCCCGTGGTGCCGGAGATCATGTTCATGGGATCGTCATCGTTCATTTTTCGCAGGTGGTGGATGAGCAGAATTGCGATGCGGTGCCTGTCCGCCAGCTCCTTCAGGATGCAGAGGTCGCGGTAGTCGCTGGCATAGGGATTTACATCATTTGCAATACTGCGGATGCGCTGGAGCGTGTCGATGACAATGAGCGCGGTGCCGGGGTGCTCTGTGAGGAAGCGCTCGATCTGCTGCTCAAGACCGCCGCGGAGCTTTTCCGACATGGTGGCAAAGAACAGATTGTCCGGCGCGTCGTCCGTGATGTCCAGTAGCCGGTTCTGAATGCGGGAGTAGCTGTCCTCCAGACAGAGGTACAACACATCGCCCTGCGTAGACGGGAACTCCCACACGTGATCGCCCTTGGCAACACACAGGCACAGCCACAGTGCCAGCCACGATTTTCCCACCTTTGGCGCGCCCGCCAGAATGTGCAGTCCCTGGGGCAGAAGCCCGCCGATGGTGAAGTGGATCGGCGGCAGCGGCGTAGTCATCAAGGTTTCGCCGTCTATGGCGTTCAGCCTGTGTCGGTTCACAGTGTCCATAGGTTCTTTGTCAACTGTCATTTTTGATCCTTCCTTTCTTTTGAGAATTGAGAGACTCTTGGTTCTATCGTCAGTGTAGCAACTTTCCCTCTTGCGGTCTCGGTTTGAGCGTGATAACATATAACAGATAAAAACGATTTATCGTATATAGCTTGGAGGGACACATGGACAGACCGAAATCGACCGCCGATGAGTTCGCAGCACCGCTCACGCTCTCGCTGGAGGAGAACAGCTGCATCTTCACAGTTAAGTGGCGGGACGCGCCGGGAATGCTGGTGGAGAAATTTGAGTCCCCTCAGGAGCTCCTGACGGTATTGCTCAACGAGGATTATCTTCGGCTGATTACCACAAGGGATCTGCTCGATATGGAGTTGACGGACGCTCCGCAGTTTTACGAGTGGCTGACCACCTATGACAGGGAGAGGGTCATGAATCTGATTGGGCAACTCTATTTTTCCAAATCCGCCGACGTGAATGCGCTGCCTCCCAGCCAGCGGCTGCGGGTATATCTCACTTTTGAACGAACGCTTTTCTCCGTGGAAGCGCGGGAGCAGGAGTACTCCTGCTTTTGGAAGGTGCTGCACAATCATGCTCCCGCGGACGAAGCCTTTGGAAAATATTCCGGGCAAAATAAGCGCCGGAATACGGGAATGCGGCTTAAGGCCGATTTTGAAGCAGCCTGCAAAACGGTAAAGGAATACAATCTTCGGATTCCGCGCGGAACCATGGCACGGTTTGAGGAACCGCAGGAGCTGGTGATGTATCTGCTGCGGGAGACAATTCTATTGGACAAGCACATCAAAAAGTGCGAATTCTGCGGCCGGTTTTTCATCCCGCGGCGCAGCACGAGGCAATACTGCTCGCCGGCGTGTGCCAGCAAGCAGCGGAACCTGGACGGCTTCTGCGGCGAGAAAGAGGTCAGCGCGGCGTACAAACGCATCGTCGCCAACCTCACCGCCAAGGATAAGAAGCAAAAAGAACTCCGCCGCCAGTATTGCCTGGACGGCG
>JAYFPV010000472.1:0-1986 GCA_034927465.1 Lawsonibacter sp. | reverse complement strand
AGCAATCCGGTCTACAGCTTTCATTATATTTCCAAGAACCCGAATCCCCACAGCCTGTTTGTATTTGAAGCGCCCATTGATCTGCTGTCCTATATCAGCCTGCATCCGCAGAATTGGAAAAACGCCAGCTATGTGGCGTTAAACGGTGTGTCGGAGCAGCCGGTACTAAAACTATTGGAACTGTATCCGCAGCTTCAACGAGTGACACTCTGTTTGGACAATGATGAAGCTGGACGTAAGGCAGCCAGCCGCATTCATAAAACCTTAAAGGAGCATGGATTTGAAGCTGTGGTGTATGAGGTTTCCGCACACAAGGACTGGAATGAGGATTTGAAAGCAGCATACTCGCAGGAGCAAACGACACCAGCTATGGTGATGAGATAAAAACGCATGACAACCGTTTCATTGGAAGTCATGCGTTTTTATGCTCGTCTGTGTGCGGTGATAATGGTGTAGCTGTGGGCATTTACGGTAATTTCGCAGTCATCCACAGCGATGTACCAATTCTTACCCTTTCGTGTGATGCTGGCATTTGTGACTTTGATTTTTTCTCTGCACCAGTTGACAACATCAGCTGTGTCCAAACGCAGATTCTTTCGGATACGTTGCGCACCCAAATCCGTGGTATGCAGCTGCTCCAAGTTTGAAAGCAGTAATTCAGAATTGCAGTTATCATCAGATAAAATTTGTGATTCTATGGTCGAATCCGTTTTAGACAGTGTCTCTGTAATCAATGCCTTTGAAATATACATTGCTTTTAAGCGGTTCTGCAGAAGCGTATGCTGTGAATTTCCCTCCGGGAACTTCTCCTGTGCTTTTTCACATTTGTGAATGATGGAATTGATGGCACGGAGCGCTTCGGTTAATTCTTCAGGTTTGTAAGTTTCCATAATGTTTTACCTCATTGGTTATCATGAATTCATTTTACCACAGAGCAGAAATCAAAGAAAGGAGTTCCACTATGCCATCCCAAGTATATATTCTCATAGCAGTGGCCGCCGTGATGTTTTTCGTCATCGGCGGTCTTTCTCTTTTGGCACACTATTATACCCTTAGCGGAATCAAATCCAAAACGGTCGGTGACGGTCAGCACGGTACCGCCCGTTTCGCCACAGAAAACGAAATCAAAAAGACATACACCCATGTACCCTACGAGCCAGAGAAATGGCGGCGTGGGCAAAATCTGCCCGCCCTTCAGGGGCTTGTGGTGGGCTGCAAACAAAAGGCTGGCTCCACTACTGCTCTCATTGATGACGGTGACATTCACTGCTTGATGATCGGCGCTGCCGGTGTAGGTAAAACCGCAAACTTTCTGTACCCCAATATCGAGTATGCCTGTGCCTCCGGCATGAGTTGGCTTTGCACTGATACCAAGGGCGACCTGTTCCGAAACTACGCAGGCATTGCAAAGGAATACTACGGCTACAAAATATCGGTGTTGGATTTGCGTAAGCCTACCCGTTCGGACGGCGATAACATCCTGCAACTGGTCAACCGCTATATGGATGCCTATATGGAGAATCCGGAGAACCTCTCGCTGAAAGCCAAGGCTGAAAAGTATGCCAAGATCACTGCCAAGACCATCATTGCCAGCAGCGGCGAGGACTCGGCAAGCTATGGGCAAAATGCGTTTTTCTACGATGCCGCCGAGGGATTATTGACATCCGTAATTTTACTGATTGCAGAATACTGTCCTCCGGAGAAACGGCACATCATATCGGTGTTCAAAATGATACAGGACTTACTGGCTCCCTCACCGGTGAAGAATAAAAGCCAGTTTCAGCTGCTGATGGATAAGCTGCCCTCCGACCATAAGGCAAAGTGGTTTGCAGGAGCCGCCCTCAATACTGCCGACCAAGCAATGGCCTCGGTGCTGTCCACGGCTATGTCAAGACTGAATGCGTTTCTGGATTCCGAGATGGAGCAGATTCTGTGTTTCGACAGCTCACTGGATACGGAAACCTTCTGCAAAGAGAAATGTGCTAT
>JAYFPV010000342.1:0-10864 GCA_034927465.1 Lawsonibacter sp. | reverse complement strand
TTAATTGCTCAGACCGTTCTCTGCAATTTTCATCAGGGCGGAGAGAGACTCGCACTCGATGGCATAAATGTTGGTGTCGTCGTTCAGCCGGACATAGTAGTACTTGCTGTCGGCGGTTTCGTTGGCGACGATCAGGTTCAGCGTGATATTGGCACCGCTTTCGTCGGTGTAGTTTACGGTGAGCGTGCACTTGGGTGCGTCGAACCCGCAGCTGGACACTGTCTGAGCGGAGGGCTTATAGGTCTCACAGTGGTCTAGGTTCAACGCACAAACTTCAGCCACCAGGGAGACCGTGCTTTGATTTTCACTGACATCCGTGCTGCCGTTCTGCCAGATGACGGTGCTTGCCGGCTTGGCACTGGTGTCGCCCGCACTGCTGTCAGGCGCAGAGGAATCCTGGGTCGCGGTGGCACTCAGAGTTGTTTGGACGCTGCCGGAGATGGCAATGGAAGAAAGATCAGATTCCTGCAGAGAAGGCAGGACGGGCAGTTTCATCATGGCATAGATGCCACGGGTCAGCTCGGTGTACAGCGTATCACCGATCACATACACCGTGGACTGGTCGCCGTCCTTGAGCAGATAGTAGCTGCTGCCGTCGGAGGTGACATTGCCCAGCGCCAGCGTCAGCTTGGATCCGTTAGTTCCGGTGGCGGTCAGCGTGATCGCGGGAGCGGTCAGGCCGTAGGCGTCCAGTGTGTCGCCTTGGGTGATGGTCTGCTGGGGCGTCAGGCCGGTGAGCGTGTTGGATAGCGAGGTCAGATAATCGTTGTCCAGAGGAAAATCCGGATCGTCTACCCAGTACCAGCTTCCGCTTTCGTTCACCACGAAGGACAGCGTGGCGGCTTTGTTGGTATAGGAGATGGCACTGAATGTCAGATCATCGGAGATCAGGCTGTCGGACGCCATGGCGGCCGCCTCATCGGCCGTCTTCTTCTGGACGGATTGGTTGTACGCGCGGGTGCCAAGCAGTGCCGCAGCCAGCACCACAAGGATGCCAATCAGCACGAATAGATCTCTTTTTTGCTTCTTGGTCATAGGGCACCTCCGATCACAGCTTGCGGCGATGCATCCAGCGGACAAAGCCGAAGATCATGACCGCCGCGGGGATGACGAAGAGGAACAGAATGGCCCAAATTCCGCCGGTGGTGACGGTGTTTGTCGGCTCACTCAGGCTTACCGGACCAATGTTGATGGAGGAGATATCCTGGAAGCCGCAGGTGGCGGAGGACATGAACAGGTCCGTATTTTGAATGTTGGTAAAGCTCTGTGTGAGATCGGAGTTAATCAGGGAATCGGCGCCGTACACCGTCAGCCGAGCGATGATGTTGTCGTCCACAGTCTCAGTGGCCACGGCGCCCACCACATAAGTGCCCTGCGTTCGATTGTGTTCATCTACTACGTTGAAGCCGTTTTCGGAGGTGGATAGGAAGGGTTTGACCGTGATGGCATCCCTGGCGGGATCGGTGAGTGTCATGCCCCGGGAAGCATAGAACAGAATGGTGGAGTCACTGGTAACATTCTGGGCGGCGTCCACGGTGTTGTCCAATACGGGGAAAATCAGATAGGGGTTGTTCTGGTAGCAGCGCTGGGTGTCGGCAGTTAAGCCGTCGGTGACGGTCATACCGTAAGAGGCGCACAGCGTTTCAAAATTGGGCAGAGACATGGCTTTGGGCGACATGGAATAGATCACCTGACCGCCGGAGGACAGAAAATTCTGGATCATGGTCAGCTCGTCATTTGCCAGATCCTTGGTGGGGGTGTTGATGATCAGCAGGTCGCAGTCACTGGGTATCCCATTGTCGGTCAGCAGATTTACGCTGTGAACGGTCATGTGCACCTTTTTGAATAGATCGTCCATACCAAGGGACATGGCGGTTTCGTCGTGGCCGGTAGTCTCATATACGGCTCGGCTTGTGTCGGTCAGTACGCCGTCCACGGCGGAAGTGATGAGGCCCTCGGCGTCAAAGTCGGTTTCGGTTTTGGTGCCATAATAATAGTATGACATTTGGTCATACCCGATGATGTTGTCGATTGGCACCGTCTCCTGCCGCCCGGTGGCCTCACAGGTGACCACAATGGTGTTGGCATCGCAGCCATACTTTGTCAACACGGAGGGGTACACGGTGGGGTTGATATACTCCAGAGACAGGTGATCAGACAGACCTACGTATTTGTTCAGAAACCGGACAATGCGGGAGTCCACACTTTTCTGATCCGCCAACACGTGAATCGCCACATCGTCTTTGACGGATGCCAGGTAGTTGACGCTGGTGTCCGTAATGTTGTAAATCTTGCTGTTGGTCATGTCAAACTGGGTGACGGTGTCGGGCAGCTGGGCAATGATTAGATTGAACACAACCACGGCCGCCACGGCCAGCGCGGTCAGTCCAGCGGAAAAGGCACCCCTGCGGGAGTTGTGCCGGCCGGCAGACGCCTTCAAAAATGCGCTCAGACTGAATTTTTGAGCGGCGGGAACCGTCTCGCCGATTGGTTTTTTCTGAAATAATGACATTTTGGGCACCTCTTTCAGTTCCAGCGCCGCTTCTGGAGCACCTGAACGGTCAGGAAAACCAGAAGGGCGACCAGGGACAGATACAGCAGCATACCCCGCAGATCAAATACGTGGTCGGTGGCAAACGAGTCAAAGGCTTTCACCAGAGAGAATTTGCCCAGCACGTTGGGCAGCAGGCTCTCGAATTTGGCCGAGTTCCGCAGATAGAAGCCCGCCGCGATGACCACACCGAACACTCCGGTAAGTCCCGCTACCTTCCAGTTGTTGGACAGGGAGTAAAGCAAAAAGCAGAGGATGGCCAGAACCACAAACAGGCCAATGAGCGAGCCGGTGGCGGAAGTGGGCAGAAAGTCCGTCAAACCATCCCACAAATACAGAAACAACAGCAGGCAGAACGTGCCCACAGAGGCAATGATCTGGCTTTCCGTTAGGGCGGAGATCAGCATGCCCACTGCAATTTCCACCGCGCCCAGCAGGAAAAACGCCAGGATGGTGGCATAATCCGCTTTGAAATACGCGGTGCCGTTGAGCTTGATGATGAGAGGGCACAAACAGGAGATCAGCACGGGGATCAAAAACACGCTGAGCAGTGCGAAATACTTGCCCAGCACCACCTCGGAAAGAGAGGCGGGAGAGGTCAGCAGCAACTGGTCGGTCTTACTGTGCCGCTCCTCCGCCAGGGACCGCATGGTCAGAATGGGAATCGTGACCATGAAAATAAACAGTGTGGATTTCAGCGCGTAGGAGAAGTAGGGATGGCCGCCGTGCAGGTTGTATGCCATGAAATAGATTCCGATGAACAGTGTCAATACGGCGATGAACAGCCAGCCGATCATAGAGTTGAAATAGGAGCTGAGCTCCCGCTTATAAATTGCCTTCATCGGCGGTACCCTCCTTTTCTTCCTGCGCGTGGGGTTCGGAGTGGGTCAGCAGCGCCATGGCCTGGCTAGCCACGGCATCGTCGTCATCCGTCAAATCCAGGAATACATCCTCCAGAGAGGCCATTTTTGGCTTTATCTCCAGCAGAGGGCATTTGGCGTCGGCGAAGGCATAGAACAGCGCTTCCCGCAGGTCGCCGTCTGTGGACAGTACCATGCGGACAGTATCGCCGGTACACTCGGTGCAGGTGTGATTCCGGACTCCACCAACGCCCAGCAGCACGGCTTCCGCCGCCTCCTGAGAGCCGCGGGCCAGCAGTTCAATGGTGTCGTTGGAGGAGAGCATCTCCTCTAGATTCTCGGGGGTGTCA
This sequence comes from Lawsonibacter sp., assembly GCA_034927465.1. Classification (GTDB taxonomy): domain Bacteria; phylum Bacillota; class Clostridia; order Oscillospirales; family Oscillospiraceae; genus Lawsonibacter. The sequence goes on along the minus strand of JAYFPV010000342.1, from coordinate 7,103 downwards.
TAGGTTACGAACCGGCCCTTGCGGATGATCAGCACGTGATCGCACACGGCGCGAATTTCGGACAGGATGTGGGAGCTAATAATGACGGTGTGCTCCTGGGCCAGATGGCGGATCAGGTCCCGGATTTCCACCACCTGTTTGGGGTCCAGCCCCACGGTTGGTTCATCCAGAATGATGATTTTGGGGAATCCGAGGATGGCTTGGGCCAGGCCCACACGCTGGCAGTAGCCCTTGGACAGGTTCTTAATAAGGCGGTTGGCCATATCCTCCAGATGGGTCCGGGAGACAGCCCTGCCGATCTGACTCTGGCGGTCGGCCTTTGGGATTTTTTTCAGTTCTGCCACAAAGCCCAGATACTCCAGCACCGTCATATCGGGATACAAAGGCGGAAGCTCCGGCAGGTAGCCGATGTTTTTCTTGGCCTCCTCCGGCTCCTCCAGGATGTTGTGCCCTTCGATGATGACGTCGCCCTCCGTGGCGGCGAGATAACCGGTCATGATATTCATCGTGGTGGACTTGCCGGCGCCGTTTGGCCCCAGAAAACCAAAGATCTGGCCGTCCTCCACCGTAAAGCTCAGATGATCCACCGCGTAGTGGTTTCCGTATTGCTTTACAAGGTTTTTGACTTCGATCACAAAAACAACCTCCTTCAGGGTTCCTCATTTACAGGCCTGTATAGTATAAAATCGGTATCTTAATTGTACCTGAAAATTCGTTCCGTCAGAAAGGAAAAAACAAATATGCGGAAGGGCTTGTGTGCACCGCTCCCACGGCATAAAAAACGAGATGATCGGGATATTCCCGCCACCTCGTTTAAATCATGATTTCTTCCGCCGCGCGGTTCGAGATCGCCGAATCACCATCGCAGCCGCGGCACGGATGACAATTTTCTGTGGGAGAAACACCAGCCAAATGGTTGCAATCAGGACGGACTCTCTGCCGCAAGCAAGCCGATTTCTTCATAATAGCGCTGTGCGCCGGAATGAAGCGGAATCGGCAAATCGTTGCATGCAAAACCGTCCTGAGCCATTTCGGCTACCGCCGAATGCCGCTCAGCCAGCTCAGGAATCGACTGATAAAGAGTCTTTGTAAGGGTATATACCAGACCCTCATCCATGTCTTGACTGACGCACAGCAGGCACTTGACACCAAAGGAGGAGACATCCTCGGCTTGGCCGGCATATGTCCAGGCTGGAATAGTCACCCGGACATACTGGTCGTTCTCTGTAAGAATTTCGTCCAGCTCTTCGTCTGTGTACAGCAGTAAACGACAGGGCTCTGTGGCGGCAAGTTTCTGCATAGCTGAAATGGGAATCCCGGCCATCCCATGAACCGCATCCAGTTCGCCGGCCTCCACTGCCGTACAGCCGGACCCCAAGCCATAGTTCGCCAAGGTGGTATTGGTCGAATCAATCCCCACGACCTGTAGCGCAGTGCGGGCAGAGAGTTCGGTCGTAGAGCTCTCCGGTCCAACCGCCACCCGCTTGCCCAGCAAGTCGTGTACATAGGTAACCCCACTGAGAGAATCCTGAACCAACCAATTGGATTCGCTCAGATAAACGGCTGCAATTGCCCGCAGTCCGGACAAAGGCTTCCCTGAGAATTCCTCGGTTCCATGGTAAGCGCAATATGCAACATCTCCGCTGACCAGCCCCAGGTCGATCTGCCCATTTCGCAGTGCCTCGACATTTGCGAGCGATCCACCGGATGCCCCAATGTTAAGTTTTAACGTCGGGACGTACTGATTCAGCGCTTCGGCAATGGCCCGTCCCACAGGATACATGGTTCCGCCGCTGTCTGCAGTTCCAATGGTCAAAACCTGAATATTCGCCGTTCCATCCGCAGGCGGACGAAAAAATCCGTTTAAGGCCAGAATGCCCACGCTGACCATAACCAAAGCACAAAAAAGGACTCCAACAGCGTACCAGCGGCCGTTCTTTCGCATGGGCAATCCCCCCTGTTTTTTGTCCTGTTGGCTGTACCTTGTCGGTCAATTGGTTGAAAAACGGCCGTCCGGCGAATGAACTTTTTCGCCGTAGCACAGCATGTGCATTATAACATAGAAAATTATTTTTTCCAACAGTTTCTCTATAGGAAAAAGCGGGGCCCCTGCCGGGGCTCCGCTTTTTAAGGGGATTTTTTAATCTACCAATCAATGCACCAGGAAACTGGCGGCCAGAGAGAGGAAAATCGGGTTGTAAATATCGTCAATCACAACGGCAAAGGAGGGATAGAGGACCCAAGCCACGTTGTGCCAACCGTACTGGTCCATAACAGCTTTTTCATTTGCCACCGCATTGGGCCCGGAACCGCAGCCCCAGCCGCAGGTGCCGGCGGTCATGACCGCGGCGCCGTAGTTGCGGACAAACATGTTGTAGGAGATAAAGATGCCGAACAGGGCCATGAGGATTGCCTGCGCCAGCAGGATAATGCCCATCTGGCCAGCCACGGGAGCCAGCTTGGTGATGTCAATGGTCATCAGCACCAGCGCCAGGTACAGCTCCAGGAACATATGCTCGATGGCATCCACTTCGGGGACGTAGAACTTGATGTAGAACGCTTCCATGATGTTGCGGGCAATTGCGCCGGCAAACAGGCAGCCGATGAACTTTGGCATCTCAATCATGGGGATGCTGTCCAGAAGGAAGTAAATGGGCATGCCCAGAGCCGCCAGCAGCAGACACATGGCAAACATGGAAATCATGCGGCTGTTATTCAACTCAATGGCTTTCCCGCTGGCAGAAGCTTCTGGCTTGTCGTTGGGGTCAGACTTCAGACCATGGCGCTTGATCAGAAACGCCGCCACAGGACCGCCGATCAGGGAACCCATGATATTGCCCATGGTTCCCGCCGCCACACCAATGGTCGTGGCATCCGGCGCGCCCATTCCCTCAAAAATCTTACCAAAGGCAGAGGCAGTGCCGACGCCGCCGGACATGGCGGAGGAAGAGCACTGCAGGGCCAGCAGGGGGTGAAGGCCAACCACATTGCCAATCAGCACACCGACGACATTCTGCAGCGTAATCAGCACACAGGCCGCAATGGCTATCATAATGCAGAGTTTTCCGCCGGCGCGCCGGATCATCTTCCAGCTGAACCCAAAGCCTACGCACAGGAAGAACAGGTTCTGACACAGGTCTTTCATCACTGTGGTGTCAAACGAAAAGGCAATGGCTCCCGACATTTTGATCAGAGAAATGAACAGGGAGAACAGGATACCGGACACCACGGGCGCAGGAATTGCATACTTTTTCAACAGCTTGGAATGCCCCACCATGGCGCGGCCCAGAAAGATCACAATTGCCGCAAGACCTAACGTAGTCAGGTACTCAAATTTGAATGAGGCAATCGCCCCATCCGCCGCAGCTTTGTACTCCCCAAAGTAGCTCAGGAAATGTTCCATAACTTCATCTACCCTTCTTTTTATTCTGGGCGCACACCGCCCTCCTAAAACCTAAATTCAGTATAAAGAATCAAATTCTGAATTTCAATTTTAGTTAGTTAGTTAGAAGTTTCGTAAGTATAGTATTCCATCTTTTGTTGGAATTAGCCACATTGTATTGCTGATTTTTGTGCACATTACCGGCATTGATATTTGATAGAAGGTCTTCCACCGGTGTGATAATCAATGTTGCTGAAAATTTCATGGGTCTCCACCATATAATTCATATAGCGGCGAACGGTGATCCGGGACAGATGTACCTGTTCGGCAATCTCCTCACTGCTCAGCAGAGTCGTCTTATTCCGGCGCAAACAGCATCGAATCATATTCATGGTACTTTCATTGAGCCCTTTGGCCAGAATCTGCGGAGGGCCGGGGAGCGGTGTATTCGCGGAAGGAAGCGTACCGCCCGAAAACACGCGGTCGATATCCTCTTGCTGCAGTGCACCGCCGGATTCATTCCATCGTCCCAGCGTCTGTGGAAATCGCTCCAGTGCCATGCGGAACCGGTCATATTCAAATGGTTTCACCAGATAGTCCAGAATCCCGCGAGAAAACATCTGACATACTGTCTGCGCATCGCTGGATGAGGTCACCATAATCACTGCCGGTGCCTTTCCCATTCCATGCAGACGATCGATAAATTCCATGCCATTCAGAATGGGCATATAGTAGTCCAGAATCAGCAGCGGGACGTCATGGCTGCGCAGATACTCCAATGCCTCCTGGCCATTTTGAAACACCGCCTCCACCGAGAAGCCGGGGGTATCCTCCACATATTTGCGGTTGATGGCAGCCACCATCGGATCGTCCTCAAGAATCATTACCCGATGCATTGAGATACCTCCTCTTTTGTAAAGGTAACGGTAAAGGCGGTGCCCTCTCCCGGCTCGGTCTCCAGTTCTATCTTCCCATGGTATCGGTGCACCAGGCTTTGCACCACATACAGTCCGGTCCCGCGGGATTCCCCTTTGGTAGAAAAGCCCTTTTCAAAGATCTTGTCCATCAGCTCTGGGCGGATGCCACGGCCGGTGTCCTCACAAACGATAAGGTTGCAGTCTGGTCTGCAGTAAAGGCCGAATTTAATCTCCCGAACCTCACTTTGCTGTGCACTGAGTTCTTCAATAGCGTTTTCCAGCAGGTTTCCGATCATGGTCACCATGTCGCCTACCGGAAGCAGCAGGTCCTGCTCAATGCAGCAGCTGTCTCCTGCCAGTTTTAGTTCAATTCCACGTTCTGCCGCATGCAGCATTTTTCCGATGACCAGCGCACACAATTCCGAGACCCGAATCTGGTCGGCTGTCTGACAGATGACCTGCCCGGAAATCAGGTTGCTGTTGACAATGAACCGGACCGCCTGCTGGATTTTCCCGGTCTCCAGATACCCGAGAATCACATGCAGCTTATTGGAAAACTCGTGATTATAGGTGCGCAGCGCGTCGATCATGCTGCGGGCGCCAAACAGTGCGTCGGACATGTGCAGCATTTCAGTCCGATCATACAGGATGGTCAGCACACCTTGTACCGGAGCCTGCGGCGCAGTGCGGATGGGGATCTCGCTGGCCAATACGGAGTGGCCACAGACAATCCAGGAGCGATGCTCTTCACTCTGTCCGGTCTGAAGCACCGCCTCCTGCCGGGTGTCCGGAAGCAATTCCCGCACGGGCCTGCCTTCTAACATCTGATCGTCCCCCCAAAGGCTGCGTGCCACCGAATTGACGAACAGAACTTCTCCGTCCGGACCCGACGCCACCAACCCCTCTGCCACCGCGCTGAGCACTACATCCTGCCGCAAATAGCGCCGCAGCAGCTCTTCCGGCTGCAGTCCCATGAGTGTGCTCCGCAGATAGCGAAGAATTGCGTGACTCAGGAAAAAACTGACCAGCAGCATCATCATCAGGATGAGCAGATGCACAACAAAGATGCTTTGCAGTTGGGAGGAAATGACTCCGGTAAAGACCGAAACCATGACAAATCCGATGATCTGACCGTCGGTACCATAGATGGCGTGGAACGCCCGCCGCTGGGAGCCCATCGTCCCATAGCCAATGGTAATATAGGGGTCGCTGCCCTGCAGGATGGGAATCTCTTCTCCATCCACATAGGATTCCCCGGTCTTTTGGCGATCGGTATGGTAAAAGCGAAGCCCCTCCTTGTTGCAGATTACGGCCACACTGATATTGGGAATGGTATCGCACAGCGAATCCAAAGACCGCTCCACCTGGGGGGAGGGATAGCCGTTTTCCAGCATAGAGACCACGCCCGGCAGCTGTGAAATATACGCTGCCGTCCCGTTGATCACAGTGTCCATTTCGTTGCGCTGGCGGGCCATATCAAAATATAGGGTCCCTCCCAGAGAAAGCAGGGTCACCATCGCAGACAGCAGTAAAAACACTCGATACAGCTTTCGTTCCAGCGCATTTTTCTTTTTTTTCAAGCCCATTGTGAACCCCACTCTTCTGCAGAAAGCGCCACCGTCTTTTCTTCACACGCATTATAGCAAATCTACTCGAAAATTACAAACCGTCCGGGAAACATACAGGATTTTCCAGTAATCCACCCAGTGCTTGAACGAAACCCGTTGAGGGCGTTCGGCCGCGTTTGGCTCAAATCGCACAAAAAGCGGAAAGAGCCGTCAAATCGAAAGATTTGACGGCTCTTTTTGTGAAGACGAAATTGCGGTACAGGTCGAGGTATTGCGTTAAGCGTGATCCTGGAGAAGAGAACTCGGCCGCGCCTTAAAATAGTATAGCTCCAGAGGCTCGCCCTTGGTATGACATTCAAACGCGTACTCTTTGCTGACCGTTTCCGGCATGGAGCCGACTTTGTAATAGGTAATCGAGTGGTTTTGCGCATTGTAAGCTTCTTTGCAATACAAAATATTATAGAGCTGCGGGTTTGATTCCGGATATTTGCGGATCAGATTTTTACGGGAAGTCGAATTCTTCGGATAACTCAGATAACTTCCCAGGATTAAGCTGTCCGATTTTAAATATTGCTTGGCGTCTGCCAGATAAGAATTTTGGTGATAAAGTTGATGTTCGTTTTCCCCGAAGAAGCTGATATGCAGATCAATACAGTTCGGTTTTAGTGGATAGTTCATGCTTGCGTCCGCAATATACAGAATATCACGGTTTAAATTCAACAGCTCAAGCAGTCCTTTATACATCTCAAGCATTTCCGGGAATTTATCCACAATCACACAAAGACATCCGGGTTCAAGATGAGGCAAGTAACTATACAAAAAGAAATAACCATTGATGTTTGCTTCTAAAATGACTTTTCCATTTAACGCTTTCTTCTGCAGTTCGCCGGAAATGTAATCATAACATTTTTGTACGGCGGTAGAAAAACTTTGCCCGACATTTCGATATAGGCCGCGCCGCAAATCCGGACGATCGTAGGGATTGGTATAAAGATTGCCAGTTTTTACAATTCCGTTTTCAATCTCCGCATGATACCCGCAAGTGCAAGTTAGCAAGCCGGAAAAAACATACCGATTGTTTAAAATCGCGTCGCTGATTCCCAACTGTTTTCCGCAATGGGGGCATACCAAAAGCGACAATGCAGAAATTGGAACTCCCGTTTTTTGTGGTTCGCCGCCATGTATGCGCGCGGTCAAATCCAAAACTTCCTGATCAATGCTTTTGATTGCGCTTCC
>JAYFPV010000442.1:0-2508 GCA_034927465.1 Lawsonibacter sp. | reverse complement strand
ATCACTGCAAAACAGGGTATAGGATTAAAAATGCATGCTGATTAGAAGTAATGCTTGATTGCTATATATAGAGAATTGGGGGTTACGGAGACTGGGGCATGTGGGGGGTCTTTCATGGTGCCGGAGAAACTTTCCATATATGTAAAGAGCTCAATTATCTGAGCCTGTACACGCCAAGAGGACATGATAAATTCCGTGTCCCCTATCACTTTTACCCTGTTGTATAAAACCTACGTTATCTAAGTCTAGAATAGGTTTGCCAGTTTTTAAAGTACCCCCAAGCCCTAAAAATGCTTGTCTGTCGCTCTCCTCGGACGTATAATCAAAGCAAGGGAAAGAAACGGTCCCGAACTTATCTTGCTGCCGGCAAGAACAGGCACAGTGCGGCTGTGGAGATGTCGCTATGGAATCGTTCCGATCAAGGGTGGTTACGTTGGAGGCCTCCGGAGCTGCTGAGCAGGTGATCAGGAAGAAGTACGAGTTGTTGCTGAAGACCTTGTTTGTCTTGATGCAGAACTGGGCGTAGATCCGACCGACACCTTCCAGCAGATCCAGTGCGCGGCACACGGTGGCAATGCTCATCCCAATCTCCCGGCACATGCGCTTCAGGCTTGGGAAGGCCCTGGTGGTGTTTCCGGCCTGCTGGTACAGGTAGAGGCAGAGGACAAAGGCGCAGCTCTTCAGGCAAGGGCCAAATAAATCCCAGGGGATAAAGGTGAAGTCTTTCTGGATCCCGAGGACGCAGTGAGAGGTGTACTGGTCATACCCGATCAATCCTTTTGCGTAGATGAATCTGCGGTTTTTGGTTCGCGTAATGTACTTGGCATCTTCCAGTTCCTCCAGTGCTTTTCGGACCGTTGTCACGGAGCAGCGGGCCTGTCTGGCCAGGTATGCCAGGCTGCGCTTGCAGGCGCCCAGCCGGTTTCTGCGGCTGTAGAGCACCGCGCCCACGCGGCGGGCGCTGAAGCTGAGCGCTCCGTCTTGAATCAGGCGGTTGGGGACTTTGAACGAGGGTTTCCGGCGTCTTGAAAGCATTGACATGTTCTTTTCCTCCATACAAACCGGGCACCCGCTGATGCAACAGCGAGTGCCCGTTTTCTTATTTTTGGATCCCAATATTTACTCGTAGATAGTTCAAGCGGCACCGTCATATACTCTACATAGAACATATGTACGGTTGTTAAAATGGAACGAACAATTCTGCATAGTGACTTGAACAATTTTTATGCCTCTGTGGAGGTCCTGGATCATCCGGAGCTGAAGGGAAAGCCGGTAGCCGTGTGCGGTGACCCAGAGCTGCGGCATGGGATCGTTCTGGCCAAATCCCAGGAGGCAAAAAAGCTGGGTGTGAAGACCGGGGAGGCAATCTGGCAGGCCCGGCAGCATTGCCCGGATCTGGTTGTAGTCCCGCCTCACTTGGAGCGCCGAGCTCTACCACAAGGAGGTGGCTGCTGCGCTGGCGGAGCAGTACGGTCTGGATTCTCATGCGGGTCTCCCCTCCCTGCTTCAGGCAGCGGCGAGGGGGGCTATCCGGGATAAGGTGGAGGACACTCTGGCAGATTTCCACGCAACCGGGCGGACAGCCTGTTGGAGGAGCTGGATAAACACAGCGCAGCCGTCTTTTTCCCGCAGACGGCAGAAGCCAGCACGGCATGGTGCCTGTTGGCCCGCTGCGGCTTTCGTCCGGAAGAATATCTTGATTTGGAAGAGTACGCGCATCTGCGGGATTTCGACACCTATGGAGTGGTATCCTGTCTGGGCGCGTCGGTGAGCGATGCTTCCCAGCGGGTCCTTCGGGACCTGGAACGTCACGTGAAGCGCATAGATCGAGAACGAGTTTTACAAGGAGGAACAGAACATGGAATTGAATTATCGGCGGAGTGGCGAGTATCGGTTGCCCAATCTGCTGCTGGAGGAGAGCGGCGAGACATACGGGAAGTACGGGATGCTGCGGAAGTCTTACTTACAAGAGCACCGGAAGGGGACGTACATCAGCCTGCTGACCCAAGGGAAGCTGACCGCCTATCTGGCGGGGATCGACCGGACGGCCCGGATGCAAATCGAGCAGACGGTGGAGGCCATGAAGGCGGGGGCCGGCGTGACGGAGGAGCTGAAGGCCAAGGACCCCATGGAGTGGACGGGCCGGATGAATACCCTGAAGCATCAGGCGGAGGACGCGATCTACCAGGAGCTGATCTACAAATAAATGAAACTGCGGCGGAAAATTCCGCCGCTTTTTTTCTGCCCAAATTACCCACGGTGGCGGAGCAGCGGGAGCTGACGGAAGATAAAATAATAGGGGGCAATGCACAGCGGAACTATCCATACATGGCGGCCACTTGACCAGAACGTTTCATTTCAGAGTCTTTGTGTTTGTTCCGTCAGTCAACTCGTTTTTAGAAATCCTCACTGCTTGATTCAACGAGGGTTAAATACCATGCCGGCCATGCCCAGAACTGTTACCATCATTATGGCGGATACGATATAAGCGGAACAAACAGGATAAAT
>JAYFPV010000272.1:0-3809 GCA_034927465.1 Lawsonibacter sp. | reverse complement strand
CCCGGCAGTAATTTTCTGGGCAAAGAAGGAGATTCCCTTAATCATATCTTCATTGCCAGGGGGGCTAGTTTTCACAACAGATGTCGAGAGTCTTCCAGATTGGCTGGATATTCAACCTGTGGCAAATCACTGGTACAGTTTTCGAGAAATGCCATAATGGTTAGTATTTCGGAAAAGGGGGTGTGCTAGACCATAACTCATGTTTATAACAAAATTGCAACTATATAACAATTGGTACAGGCCTTGCGATTCTGCTCCCCCCATCCTGGAAATTATCCGGGATGGGGGGTACAAGAAAGTTCACTGGTCTGTAATGCAGAATCCGTCTAAAAAGAACAGTAAAGGCATTTGTTGAGGGAAAATGGATATTGGGGAGGATAAATCATGTTCCACTTAAGAGGAAAAAGTACAGTATTATGGAGAAACCTGATCGTATGGCTGGTCGCTGCTTTTCTTATCTTCCCTCAAATCGGTTATGCGCAAGATGCCTTGAAAGAATATGTAACAATCCCAGATACAGTCACAATGTTATTAGATGTAGATGATCTCTATATGGGTTCGTTTTCGAAGGGATTTCAGGTAAGCGCCTCTCACCCCTGCTTTACTGTAGTGGATGGGGTACTTTTTTCGAAGGACAAGAAAACGCTTGTCAGGTATCCTTATATGCGAACCGACAGAGAATATGTGATTCCCAATGGAACAACTTCAATTGAAGAAGATGCGTTCCAATTTGCCGATCATCTGCATACAGTTACCCTAACTGCCTCCGTAACAGATTGTCTTGATGCGTTTCAAAACGCAGCTTCCTGTTTTGTCGATTTCTTAGTTGTTCCAGAAAATCCTTTGTATTCCACAGTGAAGGGTGTACTCTACTCCAAAGATCAGAAAGAGTTGCTTTGTTATCCACGGGGAAGAAAAAAGACACACTTTTCGATTGCAGAGGGAACGGAGACGATTGGAGAAGCGTCATTTCTCTACTGTCATTACTTGACTTCTGTTAGTATGCCCGATACAGTGCTTACGATTGGAGATTCAGCATTCTTCGGGATGAATGATCTGAAGAAGGTGGAAATTTCCAATAACTTGAGATCCATAGAAGACGGAGCATTTGGAACATGTACCCAACTCCGGAATATAAAACTGCCTGAAGGGCTGACTCGTATAGGAGAAGGCGCGTTTATGGAGACACGGCTCACCAGTATTCATATCCCGAAAACAGTTGATTATATCGGGCATGATGCATTTGGAGACTGTGATTTACTACAATCGGTCTATTTCGAGAATAAAAACGTAATGATTCAAGATGATATATTTACTAGCTTTTATGCTCCTGCTGCTGAACAAACGTTTGGATGGAAAGGTAAACCGATCGTCCTAACCATGTACGTTTATCCGGGCAGTACGGCGGAGAAATATGCGGTTGAGAAAGGATATGCATTGCAATACATGGATCAATAATAACCCGTCCTTTGCAATAGAAGCGTTTATCCGCACCATTCCCTTTACAAAAGTGGCGCTAACGGTGCGGTGGGGCGCGTGAACGATACAGAACTGAACCACGAAGCCCATGGCGAATACGCTGGGCAAGGATAATCCATTCCGGTACAGGGGGTATGTGTGGGACGAGGAAACGGGGCTGTATTACCTCAGGAGCAGGTATTATGACCCGAGCTGGGGAAGGTTTGTCAACGCGGATAAGCTGACGGGTGTCGGAAACACTCTTTCCACTAAATAACTTTGCTGGGATGCGGGTTACGTATTCCCATATGTGGATTATTCAAAATAAAGCAGTCAACCACGCCCATCTTTCCTTTAATAAGAAAAAGGAAAGATGGGCGTGTTGCTACTCAGTGTGATCCATCATATTCGGCAACTGCACGCTCATTCAACAGTGCAATCAATTCGCTTTCGCTCATCGTGCCATATAAGAAAGTTGTAAATAGCGGATCAGTATCTTCACAACAAGGAACCCTTGCAAAATCGGAGAAATTATAATTATCGATGCGTATATAGTCTGCGTTCTCTTGATAATAACGCAGCCCAATATCGCTAATTTCCGGTTCCCGATCGTTTAAGAAATCCAGCTTTTGTTGCAACAAAGCAAGCGCGGCTTGTTGTGCAGCAGCGTCCATGCCGCTGGAATCCTTACGCACATGATCCATGGTGAAAGTGATGACATTTTTTTGATCTGCGGTTACATCCTGCACCATCGTGGGAGCCTGTGGCGACAGGGAATATTGCATCGAAAGGTCAGCATACGTTGTCATAAACTCCAAATAGCGGATTGCAGTATGAATATTGGAAGATTTACTATTAACCACATAGGAATATATCTGTAACGGAAGCATCGGCTGCTGGTTGGGTTCCAACGCGGGAAATTTAAAAGGAATCATTTGATCACCAGAGATATCCCACAGTCGAAACGGACCTAGAGACATAACACCAAAAGGAGAAAAATAGAGCACACTACCCATTATCCCCTGATCCGCTAAAGCTTTCACGTGTTTTAAAATACTATGGTAGATGGGCGAATCAAACTGAGCGGGAGCGCTATCGGTGGTATATTGTATGGCATATTGCCGGGTTAGGTAGTTCAAAATTTCCTCCAGACTCGTTAGGCCGGGGGCGCATACATCGGTGGTTGCGAACTGCTCTATCTGACTAAAATAATTATCCAGGTCCTTGGGAAAATCCGGATATCCCGCCTCGGCCCACTCGTCTTCATATGCATGATACATGACGATACCAACATCACATGGCATCGCATAAAGCGTTTGGTTGTAGCGCAGTACGTTTTGAATCGGTGCATAATAGCTTGCTGCTTTTGTTTTAAGTTTTTCAGAGGAGGATAGTGCTGCAATATAACCCTTTCTTGCGTATCTGGCAACATCAGATGCTGATGTGATAATATCAATTTGATCCGCGTTGGTGATGAGCTCCTCTTCGTCAGATTCAGTTGTATTTTCTACAAATTCAATGGTTACATCTGGGTTTGCCAATTGAAATCTCTCGCAGTCATCCCAACCGTAATCCTCGATTCTCAGTTTCGTTTTATCATGCAGTTGTGTATTCACAATGCTGATGCCTCCGCTACCATATACCGCAAGTTTATGCTCTGGCAGGGATACCAGCGTAGTAATTTTGTCCATTACCGGCGTACATACAGCGCTGGATGTTGCAAAATCCGTGCTTTGATATAAAGCTCCGTTTTGCTCATAGTAAAGCACGCCCTGATCCTGATCGTAAACCAACGGTCCATCAACCGTAACAATTTTCGAAAAAGTTCGATCTTCCGCGTGATAACGCTCTAGTTGTAAATTTTTCACTACCAGCAGATCATCGCCTTGCAGGGACTGAATTTGCTTTATCGTGGGAACTTTCAGTACGGTGCAAACCTGCGTTTCCAGATTGATGGAAACAAGTAACGGCCAGCTACCCGAATGTGGCAACAGGCAATAGAGAAAATGATCTGTTTTAACGAAGTCATGCGGCTTTATCGATGCATTTGAAAAATCAATCTGCTCCACACCGGCAGCCTGTGCGACACTGTTCCAGTTGATCTTACAAATGCTTTCCCAGTGATCTCCGTCGAGCCTGAACAGATGGCAGTCATTCTCATCCAAGCCATACATCTGTCCATTCTGCTCAAAAACTTCTGAAATTCCCTGTGCCTGTGCATTGGGCAGCAGGTAAGCATCGGGTTGCCTTTCGCTGGGCTTGGTGTTTTGCAAAGAAACATCACCCTTATCGTATTTCCAGCAATACAGGGCGGAGATGTCACCATGGATAATAAATGAAAGCTCACCTAC
>JAYFPV010000269.1:0-1778 GCA_034927465.1 Lawsonibacter sp. | reverse complement strand
AAAGACATAGAATCCAGGTAATCGTCGATTTTGATGACCGGCATTGCAGCATATTCCATATCAGTTTCTTTCCGGAAGCTGCCCATAATCGCGTTTATCTTATTGTGCCCGTCAGCACCCGGAAAGGTGAAGGACAGCAGTTTGTGCATCCAATAGCCATACTGTTGATACAGCTTTTCCAGTTCATCAAGCAGCGTCGAACCATTCTGTTTATAATAGGCAGCCATTTCACAGATCAGCAGGGCGGCCGATACGGCATCCTTATCCCTGACAAAAATCTCAGGAAGGTATCCGTAGCTTTCTTCAAATCCCAATACATAGCTGCCTTCCAGATGCTTTTGCTCCAATACGCCTATTTGCTCGCCGATATATTTAAAGCCGGTCAAAGTGTCAATGACCCGCGCGCCATATTTCCCGGCTATTATGTTTGCCATCGCGCTCGTGACAATCGTCTTGATAATCACAGGCCGTTCAGGCAGCATATTTTTAGCTTTTTTCTGAGATAAAATATAGTTTAACAGCAAGCATCCGGTTTCATTGCCTGTCAGCAATCTGTAGCCGTGTCCGTATTTTACGGCTGCTCCCACTCTGTCGCCGTCGGGGTCTGTCGCAAGAAGCAGATCCGCCTCGGTTTTCCCGGCAAGCGCGATTGCCAGTTCAAAGGCGGAAGGTTCCTCCGGGTTGGGCATTTGGCAAGTAGGAAAATTACCGTCCGGATTTTCCTGTTCCGGCACTACCGTCAGATTCTTGAACCCGGCTCTTGACAGAATTTCTCTGACGGGTTTGTTCCCCGTGCCATTGAGCGGGGTATAAATCACTTTTAAATCCGACTCATTCAAAAATTCGGGATTTATGGCGCGGCGCTCCACCAGCTCAAGATAGCTTTCAAGAATATCCGGAGAAACAAAACGGATATGGCCCTCCCGGACAGCTGTTTCAAAAGGCGTCTTTTTCACACCGGCAAATATGTCCACTGCTTTGATGCATTCTTGTATTGCTTCGGCCGTTTGGAGCGTAATCTGACATCCGTCGCTCCCGTATACCTTGTAGCCGTTATATTCGGACGGATTGTGGCTGGCAGTAATCACAATCCCGGCATCGCATCCAAGTTCCCTGACCGCGTAGGACAAAACGGGAGTAGGCATCAGCTCTGAAAAGATATGAGCTGTTGCTCCATTGGCGGCAATCACCTCAGCCGCGGATTTTGCAAACAGTTCAGATTTTATCCGGCTGTCATAAGCGATCGCGACGGATGTCAATTTCTTTCGGCGTTTCAGGAAATCGCATAGGCCTTGTGTCGCCCTGAAAACGGTATAAATATTCATCCGGTTTGTGCCGGCCCCCATGACGCCGCGCAATCCGCCGGTACCGAACGCCAGTTCCCTGTAAAACGCATCGTTTTTTTCGGGTTCCGACATTGCAAGTAATTGCCTTTTCAAATCAGCATCCGCTACGGTTTCAAGCCACTTTTTATAAATACATGCCGGGTTCATCGCATCATCGCCTTTCACTTTGTTTTGATCATGGAATGAAAAAATATCTGACTGTCGTAAGTCAGATATTTTTCTACGGATTATTTTTGCTTTTCTTTATTTTCATATTTTTTAATTTCCAAGTAAGCTATCCAGAAGGAAACAATACTTTCCGCGCCCTGATTGAGGTTTAATCCTTCCGCTGTTATCGCGTCGTAACACCCGCCGGTCTCGTTGTCGATAAGGCTGAGGCCCTTTGAATTTTTACCACGGTACCAGGAGTAACAGGTTTTTGCCCTTTCAAGA
>JAYFPV010000351.1:0-2080 GCA_034927465.1 Lawsonibacter sp. | reverse complement strand
GTACCGAATCTGCTGTCACAGCCGTCACACCTGTCACGGGAGGATGCGTAGATGCCCGGCGGGGGGATTTCTCCCCTTTCGGGGAGAGCCAGCATCGCATTTGTCTGGACGTCGGCCACAGCCGCCGCCCCGCCAAACGCCCAGTTTGCGGGGCCCTGCCCCACACCCGGTAGAACGGAGGAACACATGAAGGATACCACATTCAGCATCCGGATCGCGTCCGGCGATCTGAATACCATCAAGCAAAAAGCAAAACAGGCGCGGCTTTCCCAGAGCGACTACGTCACCCGCTGCTGCCTCGGCAGGCAGGTGGTGGTCGTGGAGGATTTGAAGGAAGTCCTGAAACAGCAGCGCGCCATCGGCAACAACCTCAACCAGCTCACGGTGCTGGCCAACATGGGCAGAGTGTCGGTCGCCAATCTCAGTGAAACCGCCCAGGCGCTGAAAACCATCAGCGAGACGTTACGGGAGATCGCTGAACGTGGGAGGTGAACAAAATAGCCATCATCAGTTTTACAAATTACCCTAAGGGGCAGAACCGCCATTGCATGGCGGCGGTCATGGCGTACACAAAGCGGGAGGAAAAAACGCTGTGGCAGGGGCAGTCTCTGGTCAGCGGCATCAACTGCCGGCCGGAGAGCGTCTATGACGATTTTCTCAGCACGAAGCTTCTCTACCACAAGGATGACAAAATTCTGTTCTTTCACATGGTGCAGTCCTTCCCCAAGGGGGCCGACGTCGATCCGGTCACCGCGCATGCCGCGGCAATGGAGCTTGGCAAGTGTTTCGACGGACGCGAGGTGTTGGTCTGCACCCATACCGACCGCAGCCACGTCCACTCGCATTTTATCATCAACAGCGTCTCTCTGGAGGACGGGAAAAAGCTCCATATCAGCGAACCGGAGCTTGTCGAGCTCAGGCAGCGCAACGATCAGGTGTGCGAGATGTTTGGACTGCCGGTTTTTCAGGAAGGCCAGAAAAAGAAAAGGGTGAAATCCATATCCACGGCGGAATATCACGCCGCCGCGCGGGGCGAGAGCTGGAAGTTCCGGCTTATGGGCACAGTCGACGAGTGTATGCGCTATGCCGGAACCCGCGAGGAGTTCATCACCCTGATGCGCACCGAGGGTTATGACGTCCGCTGGCAGGATTCCAGAAAAAGCATCACTTACACAACCCCAAGTGGAATGAAGTGCCGGGATGACCGGCTGCACGACGAACGATATCTGAAGGAGGCGATGGAACGTGAGTTCCGAATCCGAGCGGGAATTGTCCATGGAGGAATTGAAGCGGCTGAATCATCCGCGGGGTTCGATGACGCGGCAAGAGCCGACAACGGCGGCACAACCAGAGCCGCATCCGACACAGGCGGAGTGGGCGGAATTGCACCAGACGCTGAGTTCATTGGAACGCCGCGTGGCCGCGCAGGCGGCCCTTGTGCGGGAACTTTCCCAAAGGCCGAGAACGTACCCGACCCAGGAACAGATCACGGCGCTGGCGCGGGATGTGGCGGCGGTGCGGGAGATGCTGCAACAGGCTGGGAAACGGAAAGAGCGGCGTATCTCTCTCCCGCGGCTGCATCTGCACATTCCACATCTCAGCCCGGCGTGGCTGCTAATTCCGGTAATCTTACTGGTGTTCTGGGCAATGGGGCACAGCTGGGACACGCTCTGGAACGGACTCAGGACGATGTCCCCGTGAAGGACGCCACAACCACGAATCCGTACACAGATCGGAAGGTGCGCTCCAAGGAGTGCAGAAAAAAGAGCGCCCAGGGACACGCCCCAGACGACCATGAAGACGAACAAAAATGGCAGCAGACAATGTGACCGGTTCTGCCACAGCTACTAATCCCGATAGGTGAGAAAGGAGTTTTTATGAAAACTGAATATGAGGAATACCGGGATACCGGAATCATTGGCGCATACGATCCTGAAAAGGCTGTTTTCCGGCAGACGGAGGAAGGCAGAATCAACATAATTTTTCGTGACGCCTCGTACTGGGACACAGAGGAAGGCTTTGTCAGTGAGCGTGATATGCTGGTAGGCGGGAAAGTCTTTCACATCACCTCTGTTTTTCC
>JAYFPV010000002.1:0-1769 GCA_034927465.1 Lawsonibacter sp. | reverse complement strand
ACCTGATCAACGCGGGCGAAATGGATTTAGGGATCGCCATGAACAACGTGGCTGCTAACGCCCATGATGGAACCGGCGCATTTTCTGCCCCTGTTACCAACGTGGCTGCCATTGGTGTGGTGTATAATGAGGTTTATCAGATTGTTGCCAACGCCAACACCGGGGCCAAGAATGTTGCCGATCTGAAGGGATTGAAGATCGCGGTCGGTCCTGCCGGCTCCGGAACGGTAGGCCTGTCTGAAAAGGTCTTTACCGCGGCCGGACTGGACATCAATAAGGACATCCAACCCCAGAGCGACAGCTTCGGGGATGCGGCTACTAAGATGCAGGATGACCACATTGATGCCGCTTGTAACGTACTGGCCGTGCCTGCCTCCTCTATCATTGAGATGACCACTTCCATGAAGCTGTCCTATATCAACATCAGCGACGAGATTTTGACCGAGATTCAGAAGGACGCACCTTATTTTACCCGTAAGGTGATTCCCGCCGGTACTTATCCCGACCAGACCGAGGACTGCAACACCATCACCTGCAAAGCCGTTTTGTATTGCCGCGCCGACCTGGATGAAGAGACGGTTTATCAGATCACCAAGGCGTTCTATGAAAGCGGCGACGAAATTGCTGCCGCCCATGCCACCGGCAAGGAAGTTCAGCTGGAAGGCTGCCTTGACGGCGTGACGACTCCCATCCACGCCGGTGCTGCAAAGTATTTCCAAGAGATGGGCATCAAAGTACCCAACAACGGCTAATTCCGAAAAAAGTGAATGATACGGAACGAGCAATTGCCAGTAACCGAGCTGAGGGGGCCACCCGCGACCGGGCGGCCCCCATTTACCCTCTGACCGGAGATTTCCCGGCAATCGGGCAAAACTCCGGTAATCTGATGCGGGAGGCAACCAAACCATGAGTGAAGAGAAGAAAATTCCCCCCGTTGAAGCAGCGAAAATTGATACGGATGACCTAATGGCAAAATATGACAAGGAATCTGCGTATCGGCGTCTGGAAGGATTCCCTGCCAAGCTGGTCTTTTGCATCTGTGTGCTGTGGTCTGCGGTTCAGCTATATACCGGCCTGTTTGGCACCTTTCCCTCTACGCTGCAGCGTGCCCCTCACTTGGCTGCCGCGATGACACTGGTGTATTTGTTGTATCCCTTCCGAGGAAAGCCCGGGAAGTCGGTTCCTTGGTATGATTATGTTCTGGCGCTGGCCTGTGTAGGATGCGGAGCCTATCATGTGGTTTTTTATGAAGAATTATTGCTGCGTGCCGGACTGTATACCAAGGTCGATGTTGCTGTAAGCGTTCTGGCCATCCTATTGCTGTTGGAGGCCGCCCGTCGTGTGGCCGGCCCGATTGTGGCCGGATTGGGCTCCCTATTTCTGCTTTACGCTTTTTTTGGACACTATATCCCACAGTCGGTGTTTCTGTTCCATGCCAGATTTACCTTTAAGCGTGTGGTGTGTACCGAATGGTTAGGCACAGAGGGCATTTTGGGCTCTCCCATCTATGTGTCCTCTACATTTATCTTTCTGTTTCTGGTGTTTGCCAACTTCCTGAAAGCCAGCGGCGTGGGCGACTGGATGACCGGTCTGGCGATGGGTGCCTGCGGCGGTTCCGTCGGCGGTCCTGCCAAGGCGGCTGTTATTGCCAGCGCTCTTCAGGGAACGGTCAGCGGAAGCTCCGTGGCCAACACGGTTTCCACCGGTTCGATTACCATTCCTTTGATGAAAAAGACGGGTTATCGACCTGAATTTGCGGGTGCGGTGGA
>JAYFPV010000501.1:0-12233 GCA_034927465.1 Lawsonibacter sp. | reverse complement strand
AATAGCGGAAGAGGTGATCGTTTTGGACAGACAGATCTATGTGACTACAGGGAAGGACTACGCGGCCATGACGATGGCGCTGATGGAGCGGGCAGACATTGCCGTCCGCATTCCCGCCGGGGCAAAGGTGGCCTTAAAGCCAAATCTGGTGGTTGGGGTGTCCCCAAGTCAGGGGGCAACCACCCACCGGGAAATTCTAGAGGGGGCCATCCGTTACCTGCAGGGTTATGGGGTGACGAATCTTTCGATCATGGAGGGTTCCTGGGTGGGAGATGCCACTGAGCGCGGCTTTGCCGCCTGTGGGTATGATACCCTTTCCGCCGAGTACGGCGTGCCGCTGTACGACCTGAAAAAGGACGCCACCATACCGGTCCAGACTCAGGTGGGCACCATCCGCATTTGCAAACGGGCGCTGGACACCGATTACCTTATCAATCTCCCTGTGCTCAAAGGCCACTGCCAAACCACGATGACCTGCGCGCTGAAAAACTGCAAGGGCTGTCTTCCAGACGCTGAAAAACGGCATTTTCACGCAATGGGGCTGATGAAGCCCATCGCGGCGCTGGCGGCAGTGCTGAGACCGTCGCTGACCATCGTAGACAATATCTGCGGCGATCTGAACTTTGAGGAGGGCGGCAACCCCGTGCCTACCCACCGCATCTTTATGGGCGAGGACATGGTCCAGCTGGACACCTACGGCTGTCGGCTCATGGGCATCGACACCGACGAGGTACCTTATATTGCGCTGGCCCAGCAGTACGGCGCAGGCAGTATGGCGCTGGAGGAAACGGACATCGTCCGTCTGAATGAGGAGGGGACCGACGTGATGTTCGGCAGGCCCTCCGGGATCGTGGGCCGGCTGACCAAAAATGTCACGGACAAAAGCGCCTGCTCCGCCTGCTATGGCAATCTGATCCATGCGCTTTACCGAAAAAAAGAAAAAAATGGCCCTTACACTGGCCCCATCGCCATCGGGCAGGAGTTTGCGGGTAAGAGCTTCGACGGTGTGGGCATTGGTCGCTGCTGTGCGGGCGCGGCCTGCCCGGTGGCTGGCTGCCCGCCCACCGCGACCGAGATACTGGGGGCGCTGGAGCGCGCGGAGGCCGAAAACTGTCATAAATGAGGGAAGAGAGAGCACATTACAATCGAACGTTCGATCCTCTTCATCCCCAAAGTTACGGAAAAAGATACGGCAGCCAGCCGTGTCTTTTTCCATCTCAAAGCTGAAGCTGTTAGAATGAGAGAGCAATGGCCCGACTTTCTTTTCCAAGAGTTAACACGCCCGTTATGGAGTCCGTCAGCCGCCTCTCTTATTCGCAGCATTCGATTTACGCAGATTGTACCGCCGTGATACCTTATCTGCGGAAAACGCGGGCATTGTTGATGAGAATGCCCCCATCATCTTGGCAATGGAATCCTGCTTTAAACCTCAGACAGCATATAGGAAACTTCAGTATTCGTGTTTACCGGATCGCCTCATAAACCGCACTGAGTGCAGTGGCCAGCTCCTGCCGGGTGGTGGCTGCTTGGGGCCGGTCGATGGTGCCGTCGGCGTTCTTAGCCATCAACCCATTGTCAATTGCCTTCTGAATATAAGGCTTTGCCCAATCGCTTGCGGGCATTGCCGCCCGCTCTGACTCCACTGTTGCCACCTCTTCCCGGACAATCGCCCGGATCTGTGCCTGTGTCAAATTGTCGTCCTCCATTTCCAGGGCCACGTCGGCCCGAAAGTCGTCCATACGTTTCCCGAACTTTGGGAACCAGTGCAGTACATCCCCGTGGTTGGAGGCAATGCCGCGCTGGTAGCCCTCCTGGTGGCAGATCACCACGCCATCTTCCAACGGATTTAAACCAAATTTCTTGCACAGATAGTCCGTCAGCTCCACCGCCTCCCGGTACACCGCCGCGAAATAGGCCGCTTCGGCCAGGCCATCCTCGCAGATCTCAAAGGAAATGTGGGTGTTGTTTCCACTGCGGCCGCAGTGCCAGCCCCGCATAGTCCAGGGCAGCGTCTGATAGGTGGCCACACTGCCGTTGGCCAGCCGTCCGATCAATGCGTGGACGCAGGCGGTTGTCCCGGATTGGTTCCAGTGATTGGAGGACGGTGTACCAAGCAGGCCGTCATTTGGAGCCACATAGCGACACAGCTTTGGGTTGTTGGCCCCGGTGGAGTGGATCATCACTCCCCGGGGCACAATCGTCTTACCGGACTTGTAGCAGTCGTTGGCGGTAAGCAGACAGGTATGCAGGTTCATTTCGTTGTTGTTTGATTGGTCAGGCTGTCACCAGCCTTGTCCACCGCTTCTTTTCCGGCGGCCAGCAGCTTCACCAGCCAGTCGGGCACGGGTGCTCCCATGGTTACGGCGTTCTCCGTAATACTTCCCAGCTCGGTTATGATGTACCATACCAGGACAATGGGGCAGAGCAGCCCGCCGTACTGGAAGGGCAGAGTCACCAACGGTAAATTCTCCAGCACAACGGAAATCAGAAGATCCGCCCCGACAGATACTGCGACTACCACGATCATTCCGGCCTTGTGCCAAATGCCCTCTCGAGCCTGGGTCGAGGTCCACGTTCCAGCTTTTCCGGCGGCGGCGGAGCCGGTGACGTAGTCCAGGATCATACAAACCACCCACCCAACCACCAGCCACCCAAGCCAACCCCACAGGCCGGTCAACGCACCGGCAGCGGCGGCAATTGCCGCTTTGATTCCGTTTATATGATCCATAGTCTGACTCCAATCTTTTGTTATTCTGCCGTCAGCAGCCCGGTCAGCTCCGTATACTCGGCCTCGGTCAGTTTACCGGCGGCGAAAAAGATATCAATCTTTTCGGCTAGCCCGTCTGTTAGGCCCAGCGCGATCATGCGCTTAAGTGTGCGATACAGCATTTATTACACCCCCCCGTTCACGCCAAACTCCATTAGCGTAAGGCGATATTCATGGTCAACCATCATGGCGTCGGTGTCCTCCTGAGGGGTTGGAATGTCGTCGAACCTGTCCCCAATTCCTTTACCTTCCGGCAACGGAACCGCGCCAAATTCGCTTGGGTCGCCGTCAACGACTATAACGTTTACTATGATATTGTCTTTTACAATGGCGCAATTCATTAGGCAGCCCTCCTAATTAAGATTACACCCGAACCGCCTGCTCCGCTGGTTGCGGGTCCATAATTATCTTCATTGCTAATACTGGTGGCTGCTCCGCCTCCGCCTCCTCCAAGACGGTTGATTCCAGACGTAGCGGTAATGGAGGGCCCCCAGTTTGTGTTTCCGGCAACTGCTCCCGCTCCGCCACCACCAGCTCCTCCAGCACCTACTTGGCTGTATTGGGACCACCAAATAGCACCACCACCGCCGCCACCGTATAATGCACCATTTGCGTCGCCAAAGGCTCTAGTGGTTGATTGTTGACCAATCCCAACGGTTTTTACAAAATATATACCCGTAGACCCATCTCCTGCGCCATTTGATGCTCCGGCAAAAGCAAATTTGCTTGACGAAGAAGAGCGATACTGCAATGCCGTTCCTCCGCCAGACCCACCATCTCCGCCAGTTGAGTAGCCGTAATCGGTCCTAGATATATTGGCCGCCCCTCCGGAGCCACCATTTGCAGACACACTTAAACTGGGCCCAGTAAGAGTAGTGGTTCCTCCTGCATTTCCCGGGGTTTCACTGTACATAGAAGCAGAAACTGCCGCTCCGCCGGCACCAATCACAGCAGTATACACACCATTTACAGCGGTAAATGACTGGGTTTTTGTGTATCCACCACCTCCGCCACCTGCGCAGGTACCATCATCTGCCGCTCCGGAGCCACCGCCACCGACTAAGAATGCCTGAAAATTAGCGTTAGGTCGTAACCGGAAAGTAGATGCAGAAGAAATTGTAAGAACCTGACCAATAGGAGTTTCAATAACATCGTTGATAATAATTGATGCCAAACTACCACTATTCACAGTAACCGTTTTAGACATGGTAGTTCCAATCCACCCAAAGGGGTAGGAGAAGTTCACTGTATGCTGTCCGACTGCGCTTACTGAAATAATACAAACGCCATTTTCATTTGTGACAGGGCTTGTGCTTAAATTTACTGCAGAGTCTAAGGCAACAGAAACGCCAGCCACCGAGCTTCCAGCCACCGTGCTTATTTTTACTAAGATACGAGAGCTTCCATTCATCACTAAGGTGTTTAGAATATTAAGAGCGTCGTCCGGAACTGACTGTGCACCTAAGCCAAGCATTGCGGCGGTTTGAGAAGAATAGCTCTGAGATTTGGTAAAGTATAGATCATCATGGCTATGCACCACCGCAGATGCTCCTATGCTCTCCGGGGTGTGGGTGTGGTCGGCAGTTGCCGCCCCGATGGCCCCAGGAGTCACCGGGTCACTTCCTCCGGCGGCGTGCTGGGCCGCGTGGGTGGCGGCGGCAGCGCCTACTTGTGCCGCCGTTACGCCGTGGGGATTGTTTTCATTTTCCGTGTGTGCGGTCAGCTTGGTATCCACGGTGTCCGCGCTGCCGGCGGGATCATAGTTCATCTCCGGCAGCTGTCCAACCGGCACCTTGCCGTCCGTTCCCAGATCGGCCTTGCCGGTGTTTAAGCCCAAAAGCGCCGCGTCCAGCTTGTCTGCATTCCGATTCAGCGCGGCAACGTCCGCATAATCACTCCCAGAAGGTTTTTCTAAATTATAGTTGGCCGTATTCGCCATTCAAATCACTCTCCTTTACTTGGGCCCAAGTACGGGCGGCCAGCTCACTCCAGGTGTGCGCGTGAACCGCATCCCAGGTGTTGTAGACGATCACATAATCCCACTTCAGATGAGCCGGCATGATTTCCCGCAGGGCCTGCTTCAAATCGTCCATGTTGGGCGGAATTCCAAGGGTGCCCACAAATTTGATTTCCAGCCGGTACTGACCCGGATACTCCGTAACCGCCACGTCCCCGTTGGAAAAACTCTCCGCCACGTCCTGAATCAGGGCCACCGTGGTAACGCCCGTGCCCCGCAGCTTGGATTTGATCCGGCTTCGCCGGTACTCGGTGTCCTTGGCCTCCTCTACCGGAATGTTAAGCGTCCGCTCCCAGTACTTCAGCCCCCAGGTGGCAGTGTCTACCGCCAGCTGATCCAGCACGCTGCCCCGCCGCTCCCACAGAGCCAGCAGTTCAGGCTCTAGAGCACTTTGCAGATCTTTGAACTGCGGCGACCGCGTGTAGAAATCCGGGTATCGTGTAAGGAACGCTCTCACGTGACCGTCACCCCCGTCAATACCGGCAGTTTGTCTGCGTCAATGGTAATGTTGGCTGTCCCACCGCCCACCGTCAGGGCGGTGTAGTCCACCACACCGGGGATAGACAGCAACAGGAACGCGATGCGGTTATACAGTACCGTATAGGATTTGGAGTTCAGCGGTTCCAGCTGAAGGTCGATGTTGTCGGCAAACGCCTCACGAGCCAGACGATTGAGATAATCCCTTACCGCCGTTTCAAAGGAAATTTTTACCTCCGCTTTGGTCGTGGTTCCGTCAATGGTCACACCCACCGCCACAGCCAGTTCCTGAGCACCGGCCGCCACTGTGGTAACGGCGGGACCAACGGGCCGTTGGCTCTCGATGTACGCGCCGCAGGCCGTCACAACATCGGCGACCGGCGGCTCCATGTCCACCCCGGCCAGCACGACTTTCACCGTGCCCGCCCCGTCCCATTTGGAAATCACCCGGGCGGCCCCCACGCCATCCACGCTGGTCGCCCACAGTTGGTAGTGGTATGGGTTTCCGGAGGTGGCGGTACGCCGCATTCGCTCCAAATAGCGCCCCAGCAGTGAGGCGTCGCTCTCGGGGTCAGAGCCTCCCGCGGCCGTACAGTTGGTGTAGCTGGTGATGCCAGTATAGTTGCGCAGGGTGGCGACAATGTCACCCGCGCCGACGTTGTAGGCGTCCCCGACCTGAGCCGCGATCAACGTCCCGGAGGCCACGCCGTCCGCAACGGTCACCGCCTGCTCCAAATAAAAGGCCAGCCCGGCCGCCGTGTAAAAAGGAGTTCCCACCGGAACCGAGGCACCATCCTCTCCCGTGAAGGAGATGGAACATCTGGCAAGGGTTCCGGCCTTTCGCACGATGCCCAACATACCCGCCTGCCTGTCGATGTATGTTCCGCTGGTTTCATCCACGTAGAACGCCGGCAGCAGAGCGTCCAGACTGTGGTAGCACTCGCAGATTTCCGCCGCCGACGCGGAGATCACATCGTTGGTAAAGCTGCCCTCTCTGGTCTGCAACTCCGTGGTCAGACGGGATAAAATTCGTCCCTTAATGCCCTCCACGGTCAAATCTTCAAACATTCAATTTCACCTCCCCGTATATGGTCGCAATGGCACAGCTGACGGTCAGCTTTGTGCCGGAAAAAGTCACGTTCACCTGACATACCTCGGTGATATAAGGATTGGGAGCCAGGGCCTCCCGGATGTACCGTACGGCCTCGCTCTCCTTGACCGCCGGGGTAAAGGGCTGGCCAACCAGTTCCTCCGCCTGGCAACCAAAGTCCCAGGTGTAAATGTCATGGCGAAACCGAGCGGTTCGGATGGCTTTCCAGGCCCACACCTTTACTGCCTCTGATCCGGTGACCTCTATCGGTCGCCCCCCGGAAAATAACGGCACTCCGGAAGAAAAATCCCAAGCGATCTCCCGGCACAGAGGCAGGGCGGCGGTGTCCGCCGCAACCGCCTCCGGCTGCACCGTGGGAAAAATACCGCTCATAAATGCACCACCTTATCCATTAGAAAAAATGTCTGGTCGTCCTCTGTCAGCAAAAGAACAAGTTCCCCAACCGGAAGGGCCGATCCGTCATTGGTCATCGTAGCCTGTTCCAGGGCCATAGTGCCGCTGCTGACCGTCCATATCCCTTGACCTTGGCCGGTTCCCGAGCCGGACACGGAGATTTCCCCGCTCGCCTGACCCGAAACAGTCTCCGCAATGGACAGCGTTCCCCCTGTGACGGACAAATCGCCTTGCAAGTTGCAGGTGCCATCAAAGGCCGCCGTGAGGTGGCCGGAGGCGCTCCCGCGGATGGTGATTGGTTCCTGATATCCATCCAACAGACGACGGGAGACGTAAAACCGTCCGGCCTCCTGCGTGGTTCCCCCCACATCCACCTTCAATGGGCTTGCCGAAAGTACCTTGCCCAGCCGAATGTGGATGGGTGTGGCCTGCTGCCCGTCGGACGGGGCGGAACGCATGATGGAATAAAGCCTACTATATGCATCTTCCATATGATGATTTCACCTCACCCTGCCCGCAGTCTGGCCCGCTCAATTTCATGGACAATGCGCTGGGCAATTTCGTCCATATCGCGTTCGCCGCGGACTGTCACATCTCCAAATTGGACGGAAAGCGTCAACCCGCTGTTCTGTTCCCGCGCCTCTGCGGCAGTCAGGACTCGTTCCCCCTCGTGGAGGATGGCCCGGTAGCCGTTGAAGGGCACCCGTTTCAGCCCGAAGGCATCTTTTCCGTCATCGTCAGATTCATTTGCTCTGTTTTGGCCACTGCGATTTCCAGAAGACGTCGTTTTAGTGTCCACTCCGCCCTGACCTTTTGTCTTTTCCTGATCCAACTCGTATTCGTTTATCCATCCATCCAGCGCGGCGGTGTTGTCTCGGATGGCATCAATCTGGTCTTTCTCCGTATCGACTACGGCCTGATATTGATCGCTCGATTCATAGGCCGCTGTGGCCATAGCCTCTGCGGTTTCCTTCAGAGACTCCATTTTCAGCCCGGCCTCCTGGTCCCCATTGGCGTAGGCATCGTTTAAAGCGGCGTATTCTTCTCCCATTTTCGATAAAGTAGCCGCCGTCCCCTCATCGTACACGCTGGTATCCTCGCCCAGCAGCACGGCGGACAGGGCCTCTCTGGTGTACTGTTCCGACAGGTTGTCCAAATAGGCCTGATTGGACCCAGCGATTTCACCCAAGTGCCCCATGGCCGCTCCCAGCGGCCCCTCATAGGCGGTTTGCTCCGCTTGCAGGCCCGCCTCCCGGACGTTATTATAGCCTTCGCCGGAATGCTCCGTAATTCCCGACTTGGTCAATTCCAACTTGTCCGAAATGGACTGGAAGGTCCCCTGCAGCACGGCGGCAATGTCTTCTTCCGAGGCCCCATCCTGCCGCATCTGTTCCGCTTTGGCCGTCGCTTCCTGCGTCTCTCGGTTGGCAGCCAAGGCGGAGCCGGACTGAATGGCTGTCTTTGTGGCTTGACTGACCGTGTCATATAGTCCGGCATAGTATTTCTTAAAGGCAGCATCCTCCGCCTCAAATTTTTCCGTATAACCGCTTATCGCCCCCGAAACCAATCCGACAAGGCCGCCTATCGCCATGCCGGGCACGCCTAACGCGGCTCCCGATGCTGCTCCCGATGCAAGACCGCTGATGGCGCTGAATGCCATGGAGCCGTTTTGTTCTCCCAGGGCGCTGGATAGTCCTGTTTTGACGGCTCCGCCAACGGAGGATACCAGAGGGTCAAATGTCCCGGCATCTTTTAATGTTCCGAAAAGGCTCTGTGATTCGCTGCTATCTTTAACGCCTGCGGTTGATTTTGCAGAGTCGGTTGAGCCGGTTCCTGCTATACTTTTTTCGCCCTCTTTACCCAGCTCCCTCATGAGTTCCTTGGTTTGCTTCAGGGATTCCTGAGTCTTTTCCAGCTCTGCCTGCAGCTCCTGCTGCCGTTTGATCGCCGTGTCGTTTTGTTCGCCTCCGGCCGCTTCCGCAAACTTCTCATAGGCATCTTTGGCTTTCTTGCTCTTCTTTTCGCTGTCGGTCAGCGCGTCTTCCCAGGCCCGCTGCTTCTTAGTCAGCTTTTCCAGTTCCCCTCTCAGAGACTGGTACTTCCGCTCCAGCTCCTGGGTCGCCTTATCCAAGAGAACGGTCTTATCCCGGATTGTAAGCAGTCCAGATGACACATCATCTTTTAATGTGTAGTAGATAATTTCCGCCATGTTCTCACCTCCTTCTTATTTTTCGGTATTGTGTGATAGGATTGCTGGCCTTTTTCATTCCTCGGGCACGCTGCCGGCCTCCTGCTCATCCATCAGATTGCGGAAGTCCAGCGTCACCTTGGTGCGGTAAATGCCGTTGTTCCAGCTGTGCTGGTCACTTTGAATCCAGAACAGGCCATCCGTCCCCGTCACTGGCTCGTGTACGACCACCGTGTTTCCGGTAATAAGCTTCCCATTGCCCAGACAGTCGGCGGTGATGGTAGTGGAAATGCCGTTGTTCTCCAGCAGTTCCTGGGCTGTTTTCTCCGGCGACTCGCTGGAATTGGCCTTGATTGCCTGCTCCATCAGACCGTACAGAGCCACAAAGTCCTCCTGACTTTGATAAGTGGATACCTTCTGGTTGTCATCGGAATACACCGCCACGCTGTTCACCATGTCCTGAATGCTGTCCTGGCTCTGGCAGGACAGCAGGTTGGAACCCGGGACAAGCCGCAGGCTCTCCTCGTCCAGGGCCTTCTCCACCACCTCAAGGTTGTTTCCACGAAACCGCGTCTGGTACTTTTTCCCGTTCTGGTCCCCCGCCAGCGTGTACATGGTCTGAATGACCTTATACAGGCTGGCACCCAAAAAGTTTCGCGAGAGCGAAACTCCCGTGGCCGCCAAACTGCCTACTGGGATGTCGTACGCGCCGCATACCTCCCGGGCCACAGCCTCGGGGGTCTGATTACGCACCGAGCGGTAAGTGCTGTTTTTCTTTAAATAATGCCCGTTGTCCAGGGCAGTCAGGTTTACCGTCTGACCTAAGCTGTCCCGCTGCCGATCCATAATTCGGCCGGAAAATCGAAGCGCCCCCTCCAGATAGAGGTGCACCGCCCCGCCCAGCTCGGCCAATGCCTGGGGCAGTACCGACACAGACAGCTGCCTGGCACAGTCCTGCCAGCTGCCGCTCCAGCTCAGAGACTGGACCAGCGCTGTGGCATCCATGGTTTTTGTCCCATCTACGTTCCAGGTACGTAGGGTAAAGGTATCATTGTAGCTCACGGCGGTCACCTTCCTACAGAAGAGATTTGTCGGGCAGCTTTACTGTTTGCCCCGGGAAGATCAGATTGGCATTCTGAATGCCATTGTAGGCGGCCAGCTTGTAGGCCAGATTTCCCTGCCCGTAGTGCTTTCGGCAGATGCCCCACAGGGTGTCTCCCTTCTCTACGGTGTAAGGTTCCTCCGCCTGCTGCGCAGTGTCCTGGGTCCTGGCTGCATTGCCCGTGTCCGCCTGCTCCACGGATTCAGCGGCCAAGTCCCGATATTGCCGCATGGTCAGAGTAACGTATACGTCTCCCGTGCCGTCCCGCTGGCCATAGCGCACCGGGGCCAGCAATATGGGTAGGTTTACCGGGGTATCGGTGACAATGAAACGCAGGACGTCTCCTGCTGTTGACCAGCTTACTAGCCGGTCGACCACCGCAAAGGGATCTCCCGCCCAGCCAGCTCCGGCATAGAATCTGGCTGATGCAGGCAATAGAAATTCCTGCTGTTCGTTGAACAGGGATTGAAGTCCGGGTAGAACAACCTGCCCGGTGGATGCCATGTCTAGCTGCTCTACCAGCCGCCCCATCTCCACCTGAAAGTCAGAGGGTGTTACCGGCATGGCCTGCTCCTCACCCGTCCGGGTGTTTCTACCTATGATTTTCATCGGATCTCCTTATCCCGCCCTCTGCCGGGTATGATTGACAGCTTCCAGCTTCCGGCGATAATCTTCATAGCTTCGGCCTATCAGTTTGGGTTTCCATCCGTCTGTCGGGTCACAAAATAGAGGTAATAAGAAACCCTATGAACCTGTCATGCGCGCTTCCACCTCATAGGCGGAAAATTCCCGGATCAGCTCCTGCCACCCATCCCCGCCCGCCTGGAGGCTTCGCAGGTCTTGAAGCCCCCAGTGGTGGGCGTGGAATAGATAGTAGAGCAGGCAAAGCTCCGGGTCATCCCCCGCCGTTAGGCGTTTTTTACGTCAGCGATGGTCCTGCGCAGATAGCCGCACAGCTTTTGCACCTCAAGATAGAGATCATCAATCTCCCCACTCAGCAGCCTGGCTTTGATGGCGTCCACCGGGGTCACAATCCCCTTTTCCTTGTCCAGCAGCCGCGGATCCTTCCAGTCCGGACTGGAGCAGCCGTACAGGACGCCGTACGCCGCCTGCTCCTCCCGGGGCTTGTCCTGAACCTTGCGCACTTGATCATAGCTCAGCCCGCGCAGGATAAAGATTACCGGTTCCCCGGTCAGCCCACTCAATCTGGGCACTTCCACCTGCTTCTCCGGCAGCGCCTTGCGCATGTCGGGCAGTTCGGGCCGCAGCAGCACATCCAGCACATCTAGTTTTTTTGCTTCCATCGCTTAACCCCCTACTTTGTCCAAAAACTCCATTCCGGTGCAGGCAAAGGGAATCGTGACGCTGCCCGCCTTGGCAGCAGCCCAATCCATCACGGTCTGCTCGTCATAGCTCACTCCATAGCAGGCCACTCGCTCTGCCCCGTAGGCGTCCGGATCAGCCAGCTTGCCAACCAGAGTTTTGCGCAGGTCCTGACCGCTGACAGCGGCCTCAATATCGTCCGCACCTCGGGTGTACACTTTATGCAGCGTCATACTGCCGGTAAACTTCACCCCGGTCAGCTTCCGGTCTTCGGCCATCTGGCCGCACAGGTTTAGAGTTTCAAAGTTCTTGGTCATCTTCACCTGAAAAGCGGATACTTCTGCGATCTCGGCACCGTCCTCCCAGATCTGACCAAATGTCCCGTTCATGACACGGGCCGCACTCTCCATTGCCATATTAATTCCTCCTCATTAAAGATAAATGTTTACCGCCACGTCCTCCATGGCGTCAATTGGGGTAATCAAAACCGCCAAGAACACGTGGGTATCCGTGTTGGCCTGCTTGATCTCTTGTTCGCTCATTTCCACGGTGGAAACCCCCTGACTTTGCAGCCAACTGTCCTGGGCATCCACGTCAATGCCGCAGCTGAATGCCGCCTCAATCAGTCCCTCCTTAGCCAAGGATTGAAGGTAGACGGAGATGGCCGTCACCAATTGCAGCTTGTTGTCATACGAGTTTGCCTGCTTCCCGATGTAGTTGTCCTGGATGGTCAGTCGGATGTCCTGTCGAATCATATCCAGAAGCTCTACAAGCTTGATCTTCTTACACACATCTCTTCTGCCAGTCACCGTGATCAGGGAGTTGACCCCTCGGCCGCATTTAACCTTTTCACCG
>JAYFPV010000356.1:0-2503 GCA_034927465.1 Lawsonibacter sp. | reverse complement strand
GGGACCGGCCCAGCTGGTCCATCAGCGAGGCGGCCTCCTCCTCCAAAACCGGGACTCTCACCATGTCGGCAAAGTCGTCAAAGGCCTTGGTGAAGCCGACCTCGCAATCCAATGCCATAGCCGCACCTTTGGCGCACTTTAGGACAACTTCATCCATCGCCTCCAGCTTGGCCATGGAATCCGTACGGAATTCCAGGCGGATCTCCGCCCGGTCGGGCAGAATGCTGGGTTGCCGCCCGCCGTCGGTAATGACACCGTTCACGTGGATGTCAGGAGTAAAGCACTCTCTGCGGGCATCGATCAAATCCAGGAACTTCCGCCCCGCGGCCAGCGCGTTATGCCCCTTCCACGGGCCGGCCACCGCATGGGCGGACTGCCCCTTGAACTCCACTAGGTAACACCGCAGGCTAAGCACGTCCATATCGGGGACGCTGTGTTCGCCGCTCCAGCTGTGAATCATCGCGGCCAGGGACATGTCGTCAAATGCGCCCCGCTCCGCCATTCCAACCTTGGCACCGTTTTCCTCTTCGGCCGGGGTACCAAATACATAGACCTTTCCTTTGAACTTGTCCTTGATCTCGGCCATGGCCAAAGCGGCCAGCACGGCCATGGATCCATGGACATTGTGCCCGCAGGCGTGTCCAAGACCAGGCAAAGCATCGTACTCCACCAAAATCGCTGCCGACGGTCCTTCCCCGTTGTCCAGTACCGCCCGGAATCCAGTGGGATATCCCAAGTATGGATACTCCACCTCATAGCCGGCCTCTTTAAGGATATCTACCACCTTTTGACTGGACCGAAACTCCTGGTCCGGCAGTTCCGGGTGGGCAAACAAGTCGTCGCTTAGCTCGATGGCCAGCTTATGGTACTTGTTTACTGCTTGAGTCAAGTATGCTTCCATTTTTCTCCTCCTGTCAAATATAATTTACCGCCGCATTCCTGTGGCAGGTATTTACGCTTGCTCCAGCCAATCCACAGCCGACTGGGCCAGCAGCCCGGCGCCCCGCCAGAACACCGACTCGTCCAAGCAGAACTTAGGATGATGGGCCCCGTATACCGTTCCGTCCACCGGACAGGGTGCGCTGCTGGGCAGAATAAAGAAACAACCTGGCACCTCCCGGAAGAAGAAGGCTGCGTCCTCACCGCCCAGCATTCCATGGGGCAGGATGTGGATTTCCTCCGGCGTCAGCAGCTTCCCCGCAGTTTTGAGGAAGGACTCCACCATGTTTCTGTCGTTGACGAGTGCCGGATATCCATCCAGGAACCGCACCGTACAGCTGGCCCGCATCATCTGCGCCGTGGCCAGAGCCACCTTTTCGATGCGGCCGAGCACAAAATCCCGGGTCCTTGGCGCGGCATTTCGAATTGTCCCCCGCAGGGTTGCCGTCTCAGGAATCACGTTGTAGGTGCCACGGCCCGCCTCTACACTGGCAATGGTAATGACCACCGCGTCGTGGGCGTCCACTTCCCGGCTGACAATATGCTGAAGATTGTTGATAATAGCCGCCGCCACGGTAACCGGATCCACACAGACGTGGGGTGCAGAGCCGTGTCCGCCCTGCCCCTTGATTTCAATCAAAACCTGATCGTCGGCGGCAGTGGTTTCCCCATAGCTTACCGCGATGCCGCCCGGCTCGAAATGACCGGCAATGTCGCCGATATGGAGGGCAAAGATTCCGTCCACATCGGTAACCACCCCATTTCGCACCATCGGCTCGGCTCCGCCGGGGCCCTCCTCTGCCGGCTGAAAAATCAGCTTGACCCGCCCATTCAGCTCCTGCTCGTGGGCCCTCAGCAGCTGCGCTGCCGTCAGCAGCATCGCGGTGTGGGCGTCGTGTCCGCAGGCATGCATATTTCCATTCTGTGCGGCGTAGGGCAGTCCGGTCTCCTCTTGGATGGCCAGAGCATCCATATCAGCCCGAAGCGCCACCGTTTTTTTACCTTTTCCAATGGCGACAGTCAGGCCGGAATGCCCTTCATATTCCTGATACGAAAGCCCCATCTCGGCCAGTCGTGCCTTGACAAACTCAGCCGTCTGGGGCAGCACAAGCCCCGTTTCCGGAATCTGGTGAAGCGCCCGCCGCCACGCTGCGATTTGCTCCTGCAGCGCCTGCGCCTCCCGAAACATTGATCCCATCACATGCAGCACTCCTTTTCCCGTTTTCGAATTGTGGTAGAATACGCCATACTCTGCTCGGCCGTAATGTTGAATTTTCCTTCCCTGACAAGCGCATCTTATTTTCTCTTTTTCACGGCGAAAAAGTGTCGATGATTTCTCCCCAGCAGGCTATATTTCAACTTTTCTTTCACGCTTCGAACCGATGCGTAAAGGCAACTTGGGACAATTATTGATGCATTTCGTTGCAATCCATGCAAAAACAAGGTACAATATTCACAAAGAGACGACTTTTGCAGGCTCAAATCGGTCAGTAAATCAACTGAATCCGATGTTGCTTCTTCCCGCTCCTTGTTCCATCAGGCCACTTTATCTGTTTAAAGTCTA
>JAYFPV010000504.1:0-10664 GCA_034927465.1 Lawsonibacter sp. | reverse complement strand
GAAACGGACGCGATTGCATCTCCATTCGTGTGCGGCCTGATAAAGCCTCACATCTATCTGCCGGTGGGTCTGCCGGCACCTGAACGCGGGTATGTCCTGCTGCACGAGCGCACGCATATCAGGCGGCTGGATTATCTCATGAAGCCCCTGGCATTCCTCGCGCTGTCCATGCACTGGTTCAACCCGGTCATGTGGCTGTCGTTTTGGCTCATGTGCCGCGATATGGAAATGAGCTGCGACGAGCGGGTGGCGCGAGAGCTTGACCCGACCGGCCGGTCCGGATACTCGACGGCGCTGGCCCGCCTGTCCACAGGACGGCCCATCTTGGTGGGCAGCCCGCTTGCCTTTGGCGAAAGCGGTGCAAAGGGGCGTATCAAAAATATCTTAAGTTACAAAAAGCCCACGTTCTGGGTGGCTGCCGCCGTGGTTATCGCCTGTGCCGCCGCTTCGGTACTTCTGCTGGCAAATCCAGCGAAGACGTTGGATCTTCCGGAGGCAACTGCCATACTATCCATAGATATGGAGCAGTGCAACGAATATGAGAGCCTTGGCCAGGTCAGCATAACAGACAGAGGCGACATGGAGACTGTTCTGTCCGCCCTCTCTGTGGCAAGGAAAACGCTGCGGCAATCCGCAAACGATTCTCCGATACAAAGCAACTATCTTGTTATCAGGCTTAATTTTTCAGAGGAACAGAGAGCGCTGTGCCTGTACGCTGAGGGGAGCACGTATTATGTTGAAGAGCCGTATGTCGGGATATATAGAAGCAGCAGGGACGCCAGCGTTGCGATATATAAGATATATAACATCGCGCTTAACAAAGATGCTTCCATCCTAAAGAATGAAACCCTGCGCGCGTACTCTCCGAACGGCGCTTTTGTTGCGGAGGCATACGGGACAAACACGGGCATCACCGCCGCCGGACGGTATCCCTATGAAGGCTTGCGCGTAATCCGAAAATCTGACGGAACAACTGTATGGAATGGGGATGGATATTACAGCGCTGAATTCATATGGAGCGGCGACAGCAAGTATGTTGCCGTATCCGGAGAAGCAAGAACCTGGGGGGCTTGCTTCATTGTTGATGCCGAAACAGGGCAAGTCATCAAGTTACCGGATATAAACATCGTTTCTGCACAGCTCCACGTTGAATCGCAGCCAGCTGACAACCGCCCCGACCCCATTTTCAAGGCAGTGGAGTGGGTGAACGATACAACAATTTGCGTGGATTACCGCTGGATAGCCAAGGAAGGCGAGAAAGTAGTGTCAGGAACATATGAATATAATATTATAAGCGGTAAAATCTTGTCAAACACATCCAAAATCAGTGATTCGCCCGGTTAATCCTTTTGATTTTCGCATTTACAGCGGCTGTATTTTTGGGTTATTAATTTTAAATATATCTAAGAGACAACGGTAACACGTCAAATCTAAAAGCCCCTCATTCTACAAGTCTTTTAGGAATGAGGGGCTTTTTCCGTATTCAGTTTGCCTTATAGGGCAGGTTCACAACTTATCCTTATGACTTCCCGCCTTTCGGCGGGGTCTTTTGATCGTGTGGGGCAGAAAATTGCATCGTGTATCAGACTCACATCAAAATGGCTCCCTTGTCGGCCGAAGATACCATTTTGGCGTACCGGGCTAAGCAGCCGGTTTTGATCTTGGGTTCTGGGCAGACCCAGCTGGCACGTCGCTGGGCCAGAACCTCGTCGGATACCTTCAATTGGATGGTGTGAGCGGGGATGTCAATGGAGATGAGATCGCCCTCTTCCACCAGACCGATGGGGCCGCCGGAAGCGGCCTCCGGGGACACGTGGCCGATGGAGGCGCCCCGAGTGGCACCAGAGAAGCGTCCGTCGGTGATGAGCGCCACGTCCTTGTCCAGCCCCATGCCCGCAATTGCAGAGGTTGGGTTGAGCATCTCCCGCATGCCGGGGCCGCCCTTGGGGCCCTCATATCGGATGACCACCACATCCCCGGCCACAATCTTACGGGCATAGATGGCTTCAATCGCCTCTTCCTCGGAGTTGAACACCCGGGCGGGCCCCTCGTGGTGCATCATCTCGGGGGCCACGGCGGACTGCTTCACTACGCAGCCGTCGGGGGCCAGGTTGCCCTTCAGCACGGCGATGCCGCCGGTCTTGGTGTAGGGGTTTTCGATGGGCCGGATCACCTCGGGGTTGCGGTTGACCACGTCGGCCAGATTTTCCGCCACGGTGCTGCCCGTGCAGGTGAGCAGACTGGTGTCAATGAGATTGGCCTTCGCCAGCTCGGCCATGACGGCATAGACGCCGCCTGCCCGATCCAGGTCCTCCATGTAGGTGTCTCCGGCGGGGGCAAGGTGGCACAGGTTGGGGGTTTTGCCGGAAATTTCGTTTGCCATGTCGAAAGACAGCTCGATGCCGCACTCATGGGCGATGGCGGGCAGATGGAGCATGGTGTTGGTGGAGCAGCCAAGGGCCATGTCAATGGTCTCGGCGTTGTGGAAAGCCGCCTCGGTCATAATGTCACGAGGGCGGATGTTGCGTCCTACCAGTTCCATAATTTTCATGCCGGCGTGTTTGGCCAAGCGCAGACGCGCAGAGTAGACAGCTGGGATGGTGCCGTTGCCGCCCAGAGCCATTCCGATAGCCTCAGTGAGGCAGTTCATAGAATTGGCCGTGTACATGCCGGAGCAGGAACCGCAGGTGGGGCAGGCGCTGTTCTCATACTCCTCCACACCTGCTTCGTCCAGCTTGCCGGCGTAGTAAGCGCCAACGGCCTCGAACATGTGGCTCAGGCAGGTGCGTTTGCCGCTGTTCATGGTGCCGGCCAGCATTGGGCCGCCGGAGACAAAAATGGTGGGCACATTTACCCGGGCGGCGGCCATAAGCAAACCCGGCACGTTTTTGTCGCAGTTGGGGATCATCACCAGACCGTCAAACTGGTGGGCGATGGCCATGGCTTCGGTGGAATCGGCAATGAGGTCCCGGGTAACCAGAGAATATTTCATGCCCACATGCCCCATGGCAATGCCGTCGCATACGGCAATGGCCGGAAACTCCACGGGGGTGCCTCCGGCGGCCCGAACGCCGGCTTTGACGGCCTCAGAAATTTTATCCAGGTTCATATGGCCCGGTACGATCTCGTTGTACGAACAGGCTACGCCGATGAGAGGGCGCTCCAGCTCCTCCTTCGTGTAGCCCAGCGCATACAGTAAAGAGCGATTGGGAGCGGCGGGAATTCCTTTTTTCACAACATCACTGCGCATGAGGAGAACCTCCTAACCTTTCTTATGAAAAATTTGTCTGATAACTATTGCATTGTCTGACTACATAGTATAGGATAGAGATAGAAATGTCAAGTGGATTTTGGGGGCATGCCCGTGCTTGTCAAAAGAAAATGCCGGGTTGATATCACCCATCGGAAAAGGAGCGGAACAATGATGGAAAAGAAGAGCCGTTCCCAGCAGACCGCGGAGAAATTGTACAATCAAATTGTGGCAGAAAAAAGCCTGTCCCCTGGAGAAAAGCTGCCGAATGAGGTAGACTTGTCCCGGGAACTGGGGGTCAGCCGGGCTACCCTGCGGGAGGCCATCCGAGACCTGACGGTGCAGGGAGTGCTGGAGGTGTTTCGGGGAAAGGGTACCTTTGTGTCTGCCCGGGTGAATGAGATTGAGGACTTTGGCTTTGACCGCCTGGATCGGGTGCGGGGTCAGCTGCGGGACCTGTTTGAACTGCGGTCGATTTTTGAGCCAAAAGCTGCCCGCCTGGCCTGCCGCCGGGCAACCCCGGAAGAACTGGCCGAAATTGTGCGCCGTGGCCGGGAGGTGGAGCGTGTCATCCGGGCCGAGGCCGACCGGACCGAGGCCGACCGGGCGTTTCACGCCGCCATTGTCCGGGCGACCCACAACGAATTTATGATGCGCCTGCTGCCCATCATCAACCAGGCAGTGGCCACCGCCGTGGAGTCGGGGGAGCACGGGGAAGAGCTGGCCCAGATCACCCTTCAAGACCATGCGCTGCTGTTGGATTTTTTCCAAAAGCGGGACGAGAGCGGAGCGGAGTACGCCATGGCGATCCATATGCGCCACGCCATGGATGAGATGGAACTGGATCAGGAAGGCGGAGGAAGAGACAATGAAGTTGGAACTTCGGCTGGGGTATGACGAACCGGAGACGGTGCGGGCTTTGTTTCAGGAGTACACCGACATGCTGGTTCGGGAAGATCCGACTATTGCCCGATATTTGCAGCAGCAGAATTATCAGGCAGAGCTGATCCATTTGGAGGCGAAATACGGCCTCCCCGATGGGCGGCTATATCTGGCCTGGCTGGACGATCAACCGGCGGGCTGCGCGGCCCTGCGGCCAATGGATCAGGGCTGCTGCGAGCTGAAACGCCTGTATGTGCGCCCCCAGTTCCGGGGCCACGGGCTGGGTCGGAAGCTGGCAGATCAAATTATCGCGGATGCCAGGGAAATTGGGTATTCCCACATGCTGCTTGATACCCTGTCTTTTTTGAAGGACGCAATCGCCCTGTATCCAAAACTGGGGTTTTATGAGGTGGAGCGCTACAACAATAGCCCCATGGAAAACGCCGTCTATATGCGGCGGGATTTGAACAGACAGCCGTGACTGCCATAAACGCCCAAGCTACAATATGGGAAAGAACGAACGAGAGGGGTTTGCCAATTGGCAAACTCCTCTCGTTTTTTGTTGTGCGAATGGGCTAAAAAACAGGCCGATGGGCGAAGAGAGACCGCAGCATGGAGTAAGTGCGGCGGGAGAGAGGATGAATTATACAAGCGATAAGAGCCACCCCTCAGAATTTTTTTAGGTTAATTGCTCATGGCCCTGCCATGTGTTATAATGATACGAAGGAAGTGACAAGCGTGAATTTAGCCATTCTCCATATTTTAAATAACAAACTTCATTCTGATTGTTAGCAGTTATCGCTTCATGAGCGTGACTGCTTCAGTTGTCATGCTCATGCTGACAGTAATTGAAGTTTCTGTCATTGGTGAGTTAACCAATGACTTTTTTAATTTATGGAGGAATATAGATGAAGAATAAGCTTATATATAGCAGTTTTATTATTTTGGAGTGTATTCTTTGGGGGATTGGAAATACAGTTACCAAAGTGGGGCTACAATCAATTGGCCCATACGCTTGCTTAACAATACGGTTTTTCCTTTCATTTCTCTTGTTTGTATTCTTTTTCTTCCCAAAACTGCTAAACCATTGGACGGATATGAAACGGTGCATTCCAATCAGCATAGCGACAGCAGCAGCCTTTATTTTATCAACGTTGTCGTTGAGTTTTACCAGTGCAACGAACGCAGGATTGCTTATGGCCTTATCTGTAATGTTCACACCACTTTTGTCCCTTTTTGTTTATAAAACGCGACCGGAAAAGAAGATTATAGTTTCGGTAATACTAGTTGTTATCGGGGTGTATTTGCTTTGTGGAATTGACAATGGAGTGGGCTTTGGGATAGGCGAAATTATGGCATTGATGAGTTCTTTTTGCCTGGCTGTTACACTTACATTCAGCGCAAAGTTTGTTTGTACAATGGAACCGGCCGTTTTATCAACAGTACAATCTGGGATTACGGCAATGATATCGTTTGTGTTTGCGGTACG
Organism: Lawsonibacter sp.; assembly: GCA_034927465.1. Lineage (GTDB taxonomy): Bacteria > Bacillota > Clostridia > Oscillospirales > Oscillospiraceae > Lawsonibacter. The sequence goes on along the minus strand of JAYFPV010000504.1, from coordinate 5,043 downwards.
AATGGAAGATTTAGATACGCTTTATAATGTATCAATATCCGGTTGGCTGGCGATCGCCTATTTGGTTGTGGGTTGTACACTGATTGCGTATTTGCTGCAAAATACAGCACTCAAGCATGTATCTTCTGTATTTGTATCAATTGCTTTTTGCACAGAGCCTCTTTTTACCGCGCTGTCTGCTTACTTCATTTTAGACGAAAAATTATCAGGTATAGGGTACATGGGGGCATTGTTTATCATTGTAGGCATTACGGTAAGCTCAATTTCAAAACGTACCGCTTAAGTTTCATTTTGCTTGCAACGCTACGTCAGACCTTGGAAATGGAGGCCGCTACCCATGAAAAAACGATTTGCGACCAGAACAGTAAAATGGAAGCTATTTTTGTTCTCGTTCCTTTTGTTTCAATTGTTTTTTGCCTTTCTGTCAATCCGTTACTATGGCGTAATCATTATCGAGCCTAGAATCAAATTTGTCAGTCGAGAATATTGGGATTGGTTTATGACGACGCCTCCGTTCGTTCCATATGAAGGCCAGCTCATCACGCTTGTGGAGGGGGCTTCGGATTTGTTTTTGACACTCTTCTGGGTAGAAGAAATCTATCTCATCTACCAGAATCGTAAGACGCCCCACATTGCTCGCAAGACAGTTGCCTTATACGCGGCGGCCCTGTGCGCACTGACCGGCTTGGTGCATGTGGCGAGGGTGCATCTTCTGCACTACCGACTGTTTATGAACCTGATCCCATGTGAAATCCTCTCCCTGGTCCTTTTGGTCCTCCTGCTCTACGACCGAAAACTGTCGGTCAATTCTGATACATATTTATAAATAGGGAGGTTACATAGAGACACTTATGAGTACTCTTGTTTTGTTCATTTATTCAGTATGGTGGCGTATGATTTAATAAAAAACCCCAAATGAGTTCTTATTATTTTAACTTCACTTGCCTTATGGCAAACAAAGCAGCCCCCGGCAAAAGCCGGGGGCCTTGTTTTTCTTTTGCTTTCAGACATCCAAATATTGCTGCCTTAATTTCCCGCGGACACAAAACCGCTGGCGACGTAACCCGTCTTTCCTCCGCCGTAGTCAATCTTATACCAGCCATTTCCGGAATCCTCCAGAACAGTAATCGCGGCCCCGTTAGAGGCGCTGGCAATCACCTCATAGCTGGATCCTGGACCGGAGCGAATGTTCAGCCCGCCGTCTGCATTAACGATAGTCCCCGGCGTATTGGGTGCCACGGAACCGGTGGAGGTTCCGGAACCGCTCCCTGTGGCTTCACCTGCGGTGCCGCCTGTGGAAGCACCGCCTGGCTTGCAGTAGACGGTACACTCGGCACTCTGACCTCCACCGGCAGCTGTGATGGTGGCCTTCACCAAGGCAGAGCCGCTGTTGATGTTTTTGACAATGCCATCTTCATCTACGCTAAGTACGCTGGGGTCACTGCTGGTCCACACTACCTGGGTGGCAGCATCCGCGGGGGTAACCGCCACGATAATCTGATACTCCTCATTGGGGGACAGGGTAATGTCCATCCGGGACAGCTGGATGGACGTAATCGTCACCGCTGGAGTACTGACATCCGGCTGGGTGCTGCCGCTCCCAGCACTGCTGGACGCAGAACCGGACTGACTGGCCGAGGCGGAACCGGACTGGCTTCCGCTCTGGCTGGTGCCGGCTGAGGCACTTCCGCCATCCGGCTTATGATCAAACAGCAGTGGACCCACATATTTAAACACGATAAACAATGCGGCAATGATTAGAACCAGAGAAATAACCAGTCCAATCACCTGAACGGGGTGGACAGGCCTGGGATAACTGCCGCCCTTGCCGCCGGCGACACGCCGGCCCCCAATTCCTCCCCGACCCGGCCGCTCGTCACAGAAGGGGCACCGCTTGTAAGTGATGGAATAATCCTCTCCGCAATTTTCGCATCGAATGACCTCGCTGCGGCGGGAAGATGTCCGTTTTTCTGTTTCATCACGCCGGGCAGTTGCTTGCCGATCAGCTGCGCTTCGTGACTCGGAAGCGCGGCGGGAGGGATTTTGTTTTTCTGCCATGGTATCATTCCTCCGCTCAACCTTTTTATCCGGCCTGCTCGGTCGGACTTTTCTTTATTGTACAAGTATTTTCTCTCTCCGTCAACGAAAAAAGGCGAAATAACAAATTGTTCACATTTTTATGTCTACCTTTCTCCGGCCTTGACCAGAGTCTCTCTTTTTCGTATAATAGAACGTTAGATAAAACGATTGGAGTGTAATGCGATGAAGGGGACTATGACTGCCACGGAGGTTCACAAGCAGTATAACGAGGCGGTAACGGTATTTCGCAAGCTGATTCCGGATCCGGCCCTTCGCATGAGCTTCAGCCGTCAGGTGGACGGCTATCTGCGTCAATATGTCCTTGGCGTATGGCAGGCGGACAACGCCAGTTCCATTACCCCCCGCCATGTGGAATTTTACAACGCCATCTACTCCACCGGAAACCCGGTGCCCGCGGCGCTGTACTGGGAAGTGGCCACCGGAGTGGCCGGTTTCGACTTGTTCCAGCCCCCCTCATTCTTCGAAGATCTGCGTCGGTACGATCGGATGAAGGGAACTGCGCTGGCCCGCCGCTTTGCCGACCAGCTCACTCTGATTCTGCTGCTGTTTGCCGCCGTGGACGACGTAGTCAGCGAGAGCGAGGCCGGCTTTGTCAACGTCTGCAACGACACCCTTGTCGCACTGTGCGACAAGGACGGCTTGCGCTCCGAGCGCCCCGCGCTGAACGCCGACGACTTTATTGCCCGCCGCCCCGCTTCCCCCCAGGTTCCTGCCGAACAGAAGCAGACGAACGCCCAGGCAGAGGCACAGAAAACTCCGGAGCACGCCCCCGAACCACCCAAGCTGGAGGACGTTTTGGCCGAGTTGGACGCTTTGTGCGGGCTGGATCAGGTCAAGAAAGACGTCAAAAGCTTAATCAATCTGGTCAAGGTGCGCAAACTCCGGCAGGAGGCCGGCCTTCCTGTTCCCCCCATGTCCCTCCACCTGGTCTTTCTGGGCAACCCGGGCACCGGAAAAACCACCGTGGCCCGACTGCTGGCCAAAATTTACCATGCTATCGGTGTGCTCAGCAAGGGCCAGCTGGTGGAAGTGGACCGGTCCGGCCTGGTGGCCGGCTTTGTGGGACAAACCGCTATCAAAACCAACGAGGTGGTTCAAAAAGCCATCGGTGGCGTGCTGTTTATTGACGAAGCCTACGCCCTGGTTAACCAGGAGAACGGCAACGATTTTGGCCATGAGGCCATTGAGGTCCTACTGAAGAATATGGAGGATCACCGAGACGATCTGATCGTCATTGTTGCCGGATATACCAAGTTGATGGAAACCTTTATTCATTCCAACCCCGGCCTGGAGTCCAGATTTAATAAATACTTCTTTTTTGAAGACTATGGCACCGTTCAGCTAATGGAGATTTTTCAGTCGATTTGCCAAAAAAACGGTTACACCCTGTCCCCGGCAGCAGCACAGTGGGCTAGATCAGACTTTCAAGATCTGTATGAATCCCGGGATGCAAATTTTGGAAACGCCCGGGACGTGCGCAACCTGTTTGAAAAGGCGGTGGCCCGCCAGTCCAACCGGGTAGCCCAGCTTGAAAGTCCCACCAAGGAGCAGCTGATGGAGCTGCTGCCCGAAGATTTAAAGGAGCCAGAAGACGCCGATTCAGCGGCACCGCTCACTCAACCACACCAGGAGGAACCTAACCATGTCAATCCCCTTTGACCACACAGAACAAATCCGGACCAGGGCATCTGCCGCCGCAGTCAGACAGCCAGCAGCGGTGGGAAAGTTTCCATGTCCGCTGCGGGGGGGGGATGCATAAACCATGAGAGTCGCCTTTTACACCCTGGGCTGCAAGGTCAATCAGTACGAAACCCAAGCCATGGAGCAGATGATGGCCGAGCGCGGCCACACCCTGGTCCCCTTTGACGGAGAGGCCGACGCCTACATCATCAACACCTGCTCCGTCACGGCAGTGAGCGATAAGAAATCCCGTCAGATCATCCGCCGCGCCCGAAAAACGGCCCCGGAGGCCATTCTCGCCGTCTGCGGCTGCTATGCCCAGACCCACCCACAGGACATGGAGGGGCTGTCCATCGACTTGGTGGCGGGCACCGGCGATCGGACCGGCTTTGTCCAGCTGCTGGAGCGCACCTGGCAGGAGCGGCAGCCCATCACCGCCCTGGACAACGCCATGAAGCGCCGCTCCTTTGAAGTTCTGCCCGCCGGTGGCCTGGAGGGCCGCACCCGGGCAATGCTGAAAATCGAGGACGGCTGTGTAAACTTCTGTTCCTACTGCATCATTCCGTATGCCCGCGGGCCAATCCGCTCTCTCCCTCTGGCCGAGGCCAGAGCACAGGCCGCTCAGTTGGCGGAAGAGGGTTATCGGGAACTGGTGCTCACCGGCATTGAAATCTCATCCTGGGGCCAGGACCAAGCGGAGGGTGCTTCTCTGATTGATCTGGTGGAGGAAGTGTGCCGGGCCGCTCCAACCTGCCGCATCCGCTTGGGCTCTCTGGAACCCCGAACTGTGACGGAATCTTTCTGTTTACGAGCCAAGGCTTTGCCGAATTTGTGTCCCCACTTCCATTTGTCCATGCAGAGCGGCTGTGACACCGTGCTCAAGCGTATGAACCGAAAGTATGACACGGCCCGGTATTATGAAAGCGTCACACTGCTCCGCACCCACTTTGACATGCCCGCCATTACCACTGACCTGATTGTAGGCTTCCCCGGCGAGATGGAGGCGGAATTTGAGCAGACTCTGGCATTTCTCCAGCGATGTGCCTTCTCGGCCATGCATATTTTCCCCTACTCCCGTCGCCCCGGCACCCCGGCGGACAAAATGCCGGGTCAGGTGCTGAATACCGTGAAGGAAGACCGGGCCCACCGGGCGGCAGAAGTGGCCGCGCAAATGGAACAGGCTTACTTGCAGCGCTGGGTGGGCCAAACTATCCCCGTCCTGTTTGAGGAGTCGCGGGACGGGCTGTGGCGTGGCCACACCCC
>JAYFPV010000348.1:0-11527 GCA_034927465.1 Lawsonibacter sp. | reverse complement strand
ACGTCCCACAGGGAGCAGCCGGCTTCCGCCACGATGGGGGCGGCCAAATCGGCCACAAGGTCGGTTATTTTTGCCATGGAATTCCTCCTGATGGGCCGTGAAAAAGGGAGGTTTGGCCCATTTAGTCAATCAAAAAGAGCGGAGCCTTGACTCCACTCTTACCAATACTACCTTGATTACAATCAAACTATACCATATCATGGGGGAGAATGCAAGAGGGAGAGGGGAAGTTTTTTTCAAAAGGAGGACGTTGTCGTCATAAAAATGGGAAAATGCGACAGCGCGGGCAGTCATTACCGGATTGTGAAGGAGAAAATCGGCGCATACTAGACCGCGGATGGAACTTCCGTTGGAATAAGAAGCGGGAGGAAACAAAAAGGATGAAGCGAACTTGGATCGCCCTGACTCTTGCCCCGGTTCTGGCCGTTACGCTGACGGCATGCAGCGGTAGGTATGGCACCGGAACCACCACTGGCACCGCCGACAAAACAAACAGCGGACTTTACGGCGGCACGACCGGTCGGGCAGGTTATTCAACCACCGCCCCTTATGATGGGTATACTGCAACACGGCGCACGGCTTACGACTATCTGAACGATGGCCGCTACGCCGCCGACGGCAACGGCCAGGTCAGCGGCCGGGTTAATGCAGCCGGTCGGGATCTCACCCAAGGTGCCCGGGATCTGGTGCGGGGCACCGGAAACGCAGTCGGCGATATGGGTGCAGGAATTCGAAACGCCACAGATGATGTTTTGAATCGCTGATCATAAGGCAGAAAACTGCGGCAAGCATAGCTTGCCGCAGTTTTCATCTGATTATGAATGTTTTTTTGCACCATGCTTGCCGGATTTTCCGGAAGGCTTTGGTTTGGCCCAGCCGGCTTTTCGCACCAGCTTGCCGGTCTGCGGGGGCTGTCCGCTTTTGTCAGTTCCATGCCGCGGATCGGAGCGGGTTTGGTCTCGGCCGCTCTGGCGGCCCGCCCCCTGAGAAGGCGCGCCGCGCCGGGACGATTCGGCCTTACGCTGAGCTGGAGGGGAATTCTCCTGACTGCCCGACGGCCGAATTTGATCGGGGCGAACCAGACACCGTTTTCCATAGCCAATCAGATCCTCACGGCCCGCTTTTCGGAGAGCTTCCAGCACGAGAGCGCGATTTTGGGGTTTGCGCCACTGCATCAAGGCGCGCTGCAGCGCTTTGTCGTGGGGTGTTTTGGGCACGAACACCGCTTTCATGGTTCTGGGATCAATGCCGGTGTACCACATGCAGGTGGCCAGCGTGCCGGGCGTGGGGTAAAAGTCCTGTACCTGCTCGGGCATATGGCCCTGCTTGTTCAGCCATTCGGCAAGCTGCACCGCGTCCTCCAGGGTGCATCCAGGGTGGGAGGAAATGAGGTAAGGGACCAGATACTGATCCTTCCCGTATCGGTGGTTCAGCTTGGAGTACTTTTCACGGAAGCGCTCATACACATCGATATGAGGTTTGCCCATATAGTCCAATGTGTGGGCCACGCAGTGCTCCGGGGCCACCTTCAACTGACCGGAGATGTGGTGCTGCACCAAATCGGTGAAAAATTCGCCGCTGGGGTCCTTCATCAGAAAATCAAAGCGGATGCCAGACCGAATAAATACCTTCTTGATCCCGGGAAGGACCCGGAGCTTGCGAAGGAGCATCATATAGTCGGTGTGGTCGGCATCCAGATTGGGGCACGGCTCAGGGGCCAGGCAGGCACGGTTTTTGCACATGCCGTACTTCAGCTGCTTGGAGCAGGAGGGGCGGCGAAAGGTGGCGGACGGGCCGCCCACGTCGTGAATATACCCCTTGAAGCCGGGGTGCGCAATGAGCAGCTGAACCTCGCGGATGACGCTATCGTGGCTGCGGGAGGTCACTGTCCGACCCTGGTGAAAGGCCAAAGAGCAGAAATTGCATGCCCCAAAGCAGCCCCGATTGTGGGTGACGGAAAAGCGGACCTCCTCTATGGCGGGCACCCCGCCCAGTTCGTCGTACATGGGATGGGGCTCCCGTACATAGGGCAGTTCGGCCACTCGGTCCAGTTCCTTGGTTGGCAGGGGATAGGCGGGTGGATTGACCAGCAGAAATTTTGCTCCGTGCTTCTGGAGAATGGCTTTACCGGCAAAGGGGTCGTGCTCCTCATATTCCGCCATGTTGGCTCGGGCGTAGGCCTCCTTGCTGGAGCACACCTCTTCGAAAGAGGGCACCTCTACCTTTGGGTAGGAACACAGCCCAGGATACGAAACAGCCACACAGGTGCCCCGTACGTCGGTGATTTCACTCACCGGGGTGCCTGAGGCCAGGCGGTCCGCAATTTCCATGGAAGCAGTCTCTCCCATGCCATAGGTTAAAATGTCAGCCTGAGCATCAAACAGAATGGAACGGCGAACCCGGTCTTCCCAGTAATCATAGTGGGCAAAGCGCCGCAGGCTGGCCTCCAGCCCGCCGATAATAATGGGAATGTCTCCAAACACCTCCCGCACCCGGTTGGCATAGACCACGGTGGCGTGGTCGGGCCGCAGGCCAGCCTTCCGGCCTGGGGAGTACGCGTCGTCGTGCCGGGGCTTTTTGGATGCGGTGTAGTGGGCCACCATCGAGTCGATGTTGCCCGCGGAAATCAGTACGCCCAGGCGCGGTCGGCCCAGTGCGGTGAAGGAGACGGCATCTTTCCAATCTGGCTGGGGAAGAACGGCCACCCGATAGCCCTCGGCTTCCAGTACCCGGCCGATGATGGCGGGGCCGAAGGAGGGATGGTCTACATAGGCATCACCGGTAACAATCAAAAAGTCATAAGAGTCCCATCCCCGGCGAGACAGGTCCTCTTGGGAGACGGGCAGAAAAGAATTGGGGTCAAAACTCATGGTGTGCCTCTTTCATTCAGTGTGGTGAGGAAGCGGGCGGCCACGGGGCGTTACCGATCGTAGCCGATGTACTTTTCCAGAATGTCCAAGGGAATGCGGCTGCCCGGCTCCTCACCGATTTTGACAAAGCCGTACTTGGCGTAGAAGTGCTGGGCCCGGTTGTTATAGGGTGCGCAGCGAAGCCGCAGCCTGTTCCGGCCAAGGGGCCGGAAAAAGGACACTGCCTGCCCGATCAGCTGAATCCCCAGACTCTGATCCCTCCGCTCCGGGGCAATGTAACAAAAGGGGATGTAGCCAGCGCCGTCTTGGCTGTAGCGCTGGGTGTCCAGTTGGAGCAAACCGGCCACCTCGTCCCCCGCCATGGCCACTGTGACGCCAAAGGGGGAGCGCGACAGGTGCTCCTGCGCGTCCAGAAGGAATCCCTCTGCCTGAAATTGCGGGCCGTTCACGTGGGTGGAGATCCAGGCCTCATGCCGGGCGTCCAGATACAGCCCATTCTCCTTGCCCCAGTCAATGGGACGAAACCAGAGATTGACGTCCTCCGCCTTTCGGTCCTTTCGCCACCAGGTCTGCCGGCCCAGGGTGCAGAGCGAGCAATCCAGATGGGAAGCATCCCCTTCGAGCAAGACCTCGAAGTGGCCGCTATCATAGGTCAGAAGATTAACTGCGGTGTTTTCGCTGTGGCCCAGTGTGTGCCAGTCCTCGGGCGCAATCCCCATGATGTTGGCAAGGATCTGCCGGATGACGGTACCGTGGGAAAAAATGGCTACGGCCTGATCCGGGTATGCCTGGGCGATGCGGCGGATGGCCCGCTCCCCCCGGCTGCCTACATCGGCCAGATTCTCTCCGTTGGGGGCGTGCCAGGTTGGATCGCTGTGGTTGAATTGCGCCATGCCCACAGGATCAAAGTGGCGCACCTCACCCCAGGTCTGATCCTCCCAGTCGCCCATGTTGATTTCCCGCAGTTCCGGGTCGATATGCAGTTCCAGCCCCTTGGGAAGATAGATGGCGCGGGCAGTGGCTTTGGTGCGGTACAGGTCGCTGGACCAGACGGCAGTCACGGGAATGTCCCGGAAGCGTTGCTGGAGCGCCTCTATCTGGCAGAAACCGTTTTCGGTCACCAGGGCGTCGTACCAGCCGTGAATGCGGCGGTGAAGGTTGCCCTCTGCCTCGGCGTGGCGGATGAGATAAATGGTAGTCATGATGTTACATTCCTTTTTTGGGATTGGGACACAGTTACCCCTCGCCCTTCATTTCAAAGTGGATCAGCAGGGACAGCAAGGCCCGCAGCAGGATGACGGCGCCCAGCACCAGCAGCTCGTTGAGCTCCCGGACAAGGACCGTCTTCAAAATCTCCGCTGCCATTTTAAATTCCAGGCTGGTGGCAAGGCCGTTGGCCAGCTGAAATTTCACGTTGCGGGGAGTATGGGTAACCAGTCCCTTGCAGTACAGATAAAAAGCCTGCCCAGACGAAACCAGCACCACAAAGATCCCCATCAGCTCACACAGCGAGATGATAATGGGAAGAAACTGTTCGATCAGCATTTCCAACACTGCAGAGCCCTCCTCGGTTTGAAGTGGGGTTTTGTATGTGCCGAACCCATGGTTACCAGGGCTGAACGCGTCCGGTCAGCTCCCGCACGGCGGCAAGGTTCTGCTTTGCCGCAATGGCGGCCAAGCCGTCCCGCACCTTCAGCGCGACGAACGGATCGGCGAATAGGGCGGTTCCAACCGCCACGGCAGAGGCCCCCGCCAGCATCAGCTGGGCCGCATCCTCTCCTTTGACCACGCCGCCCATACCCAGTACCGGGATCCGGACGGCCTGAGATACCTCCCAAACCATCCGCACCGCCACAGGAAGCACGGCTGGGCCGGATAGACCGCCGGTGTTCATCTTCAGAATGGGCCGGCGGGTGGTTACGTCGATGCGCATGCCCCGGATGGTGTTGATGAGGGACAGCGCGTCCGCACCCGCCCCTTCCGCAGCCCGTGCGATCTCGGTGAGGTCGGTGACGTTGGGAGACAGCTTGACCATCACGGGGACCCTCCCCGCGTGGGCCTTGGCCACCTCAGTAACTTCGACGGCCAGTTCGGGCCGGGTGCCGTAAGCAAGGCCCCCCGCCTTTACGTTGGGACAGGAGATGTTGACTTCAATCATGTCCACCTCAGCCTGGGCCAGCTTCTCGCACATGATGCCGTATTCTTCAGGGGTATTGCCGGAAATATTGGCGATGACCTTGGTGTCAAACTGCCGCAAAAAGGGCAGCTCGTCATCGATGAAGGCGTCCACCCCGGGGTTTTGCAGACCCACAGAGTTAAGGATCCCCATGGGTGTTTCGGCAATGCGGGGGGCGGGGTTGCCCTCGCGGCGGTGGAGGGTAAGGCCTTTGGCGCAGATACCCCCCAGCTCGGACAGGTCATAGAATTGGCTGTATTCCCGGCCAAACCCGAAGGTGCCAGAGGCCACCACTACGGGGCTTTTCATGGTCATGCCGGCCAGACAGACAGACAGATCGACTTCAGGCATTCCAATCCACCTCCCGGGCGTCAAAGACTGGGCCGTCTTTGCACACGTGTTTCCGGCTGCCGTCCGACATGTCGCAGGCGCACACCAGACAAGCGCCTATGCCGCAGCCCATCCGCTCCTCCATGGACACTTGGCAGGGGATGCCGAATTCCTCGGCCGCCCGGGCCACGCTTCTCAGCATGGGTCTGGGGCCGCAGGCCAGAACGGCGGCATATCCACTGCCCTGCGTCAGCTCCTGCCGGACCAGGGCGTCCACAAAGCCGTGGTAGCCAAGAGTGCCGTCGTCGGTGGCCAGGAGCACCTTGGAGCACTCCGATTTAAACTGTTCGACGAGGATGGCCTTATCCGCCGTACGGAAGCCCAGAATGGCAGTGGAGCTGCCGCTGCCAGAGAACTGGGCGCAGCCCCACAGAGGGGGGACGCCAATGCCGCCACCTACCAGGAGATACCGGCCGCTTGGCTGCATGGAATAGCCGTTGCCTGCCAGACCCAAAACGTCCAGATGGTCCCCGACCGCGCGGTCCGCCAGCCACCGGGTGCCTTCTCCTCTGGCTTCGAAGACGATGGACAGCAGGTCCTCCGGTTCATCCTCCTGACAGGTGCAGACGGAGATGGGCCGGCGCAGCAACAGGTTGTCGCCGCACTTGATGTGGACAAACTGGCCTGGAGCCCGGAAGGAGGCGCGGACCATCGTCCCAACCTCCAGGGTCATAAAAACAGCGTCTCCCACGGTCTGCTTCGAAACAATGTTACACAGTTGTTCAACTTTCATATCAATCACCGCTTTCGGGCGTTTGTGCCCCATTTGATTGCCGAGGCAGAAAACAGGGCGGCAGAGGGCCCTGCATTCTGGAATGCAGGCGGGTGCCGCCCCATCAGACACGCCTTGTTTGCTTGGAACAGGGAGGGTTCTCTCAACTCCTATTTTTCCCAGGGCGGTTTGCGTCTTTTTGGATGTGGGGAGGAGTCGATGCTGGGAGGGGGGATGGAGCGGGCGCCGCGCATGGCGCAGGTGGGGCAGCCGATCAGGGGGCTGTGCTGAGATCCGCAGACGGGGCAGGTGACCGTCTGCTCCGGCGGCTCGTCCTTCACGGAAAAATTGGCGGTATAGAGTTCCACCTTGCCGCACGCGGGGCAGGCGTACAAATCCACTTCGTACTGATCAGCCAACAGGGACAGCAGACCGCCACCACCGTCCGCGCCAATCAAAAAGTTTTCCAGCTTGCATTCCAGCATCCCGCCGCAGGCGGGGCAGTGCTTGACGGTATTCTCTCCCATTTTAAGTCCTCCCAATCAAAGTACTTGGGCGGCGGCTTGGTAACTCGGGCTTATGTTGCACAATGCCGCGTGTTATACAATGGTCACAACCTGACGGAGGTCATCCCGCATGGCGATGGCGGCGTTCCGGGCCGCCTGGGCAAAGTCGTGGCCGTCGCCCCCGGTTTTCTGCCAGGCGCACAGAATGCCCCGGGAGGAGTTGACAATGGCCCCATGCCCGTATTTGTCAAAGGCATGCTGCACATCGTCGGCGGTGCCGCCTTGGGCACCGTAGCCGGGGACCAGGAAGAAGGTGTGCTCCAGGCGCTTGCGCAGCGCCCGGATGTCCGAAGGATAGGTGGCTCCGGTGACGGCGCCGGCCATGGTATAGCCATACTTGCCAGCGGTGCCCTTTGCGATTCGCTCGGTCAAATCGCCCATGACCTGATAGACCAGCCGATCTCCGGCCACCAGATCCTGAAGTTCGCCAGAGCCGGGGTTGGAGGTTTTGACCAGCACAAAGACGCACTTATCTTCCTGATGTGCGGCGTCCAAAAAGGGCTTGATGGAGTCGGAGCCCATATAGCCGTTGAGGGTGACGCAGTCAGCATCAAAGGACTTGAATGGCTGCCCCTCAATCTGGGTTGCGGATAGCCAGCCTTCTGCATAAGCGGAGGCAGTGGAACCGATGTCGCCCCGTTTGATGTCGGCGATGACGAATATCTCCTTAGACTTGGCATACTGGATGGTGCGCTCCAGCAGCTCCATGCCCTGCCAGCCCAGATTTTCATAATAGGCCGACTGGGGCTTGACGGCGGGGACGATGTCGCACAGCGCATCCATCAAGGCGGTGTTAAATTGGTAAATCGCCTCGCATGCCCCCTTCAGCCCGACGCCGTATTCCTCAAACGCGGTCTGGCGGATGTGTGCGGGTACGTATTCAATGCGGGCGTCCAGCCCCGCCACGGTAGGATTTTTGGTGGCACGGATTTTATCCTGGAGGAGATCAAACGACATAAAATCATTCCTTTTCTGTATCATCACGGCTTGGCTTGCGGATTTTGACTGCCTGTGCTGCTTTCCCACAGCCAGCTTTTTTCAGGCGTCCTGATAGACGATTTTGCCCTTGACGATGGTATACTTTACCTTACCCTTGACGGTTTGGCCGGCGAAGGGGGTGTTCCGTCCCTTAGAGGCGAACTGCTCCGGGTCGATGATCCACGCCTCATCCGGGTCAAAAATGGTCAGGTCGGCATCCACGCCCAGGGACATGCGGCCCTTGGGCAGGTGAAGAATATCGGCCGGGTTGGTGGTCATGCGGCGGATGATGGAGGGTAGATCCATCTTTCCTGTGTGGTACAAGGCGGTGAGGGTAAGCGCCAAAGAAGTCTCCAGGCCGACCATGCCGCTGGGAGCCCGGCTGAGGGGGCGGGCCTTCTCCTCGGCGGAGTGAGGCGCATGGTCGGTGGCGATCGCGTCGATGGTGCCGTCCTTCAGTCCGGCCAGGATGCCCTTTACATCCTGGGCCGTGCGCAGGGGGGGATTCACCCGTGCCAAAGAGCCCTGGGTCAGTACCTCATCCTCGGTGAGAAGGAAGTACTGGGGACAGGTTTCGCAGGTAATGGGGGCGCCCTTCTTTTTCATACGGCGGATGATGTCCACGCTCCTGGCAGTGGACACATGACAGATGTGGACGCGGGCACCGGTCTCCTCGGCCAGCATGGCGTCCCGCATAACCATAATTTCTTCCGCAATGGCGGGCCGCCCCTCCAGCCACAGCTGGCGGGACACACTACCTTCATTCACCGCCCGGCCCTCCACCATGGAGGTGTCCTCGCAGTGGCACAAAACGGGGAGGTCAAGCCGCCGGGCCCGAATGAGTACGTCCCGCATCAGGTTTGCGTTGTCCACGTTGCTGCCGTCGTCGGACAGGGCTACAGCCCCAGCCTTTTTCAGCGCATCGGCATCGGTAGGTTCCTCTCCCCGAAGCCCCTTGGATAAAGCGGCGATGGGGAAGATCTGGACCCCGGACCCCTGCTGTGCCCGATTCAGAACATAGGATACCAGCTCGGGCGTGTCCACGGTTGGATCGGTATTGGCCATACAGGCCATGGAGGTGACGCCGCCCCGGGCGGCGGCGGCGGATCCGGTTAGGATGTCCTCCTTATAGGTCAAACCCGGATCGCGCAGATGGACATGCATGTCCACCAGGCCGGGACAGACCACCAATCCGGCGGCATCAAAGATTTGGTCTGCTTCAAGCGGAATTCCGCGCTCCAGGAGAGAAATTTTTCCCCCGTCCACCAGCAGGTCCTGAAGCAGGACCGCACCGGTCACCGGATGGACCACTCGCCCGTGTTGGATCAGTAACTTCATGATATGAAATTCCTCCGAAAATTCGAGGCACAAGTGCCGTAATAGCAAGATGGAGACGAAAGAATGGGCACAATGCGAATGATGAATTGAAATCAATCATTTAAACATGAAAAATGGACGGATTTCAATTTATACCCATCCTACGACATGATAAATTATAACGGAATAAGCAAGATTTAGCAACGCATTTTTCAGGATTTCCGGAAAGAATAATGAAGAGCGAAACGGACAAGTTTTGAGCTGTTTTGCCAGAAGGAGTGATGAGAGTGAACGGGAATATGACGCACACGACTGGAAAATTTTTTATGGGGATGATGACTGGAGTGGTGGCGGGTACTGCATTGGGCATGACCATGGCCCCCTCGCACCGGCAGATTAAGCGGGCGGCCCATATGGCTGCCAAACGGGTCAATGAAGCGGTGGAGAATCTGGCGGAAGCCATGGATCTGTAAGCGTACAAAGCCGGACGGGGATTCCCGTCCGGCTTTGTACATCGGTCAAATGTTCTTCCAGCGGCGGAACTCGTGCTGAGAGCAGGAACGAAACGGCGGTAATCATGGGAGAAATCATCCCATATACTCTCCGCTTAAATCGAACAGATGATCCACAGGGCCACAGCCCTTGCCCAGCTTCAGCATCGAGGCCAATGTGCCCGAGAGATAGGCTTTGGCCCGCTTCACAGCGGGCTCCAGTTCATAGCCCTTGGCCAGATTGGCGGCAATGGCCGAGGATAGGGTGCAGCCGGTTCCATGGGTGTTCGGGTTGTCGATGCGGCGGCCCCGGAACCAGGTGCCGGTTCCGCTTTTCCAAAGCAGATCGTCGGCGTCGCTGATCTGGTGGCCACCCTTACACAAAACGGCGCAGCCATATTGCTCGCTGATCATCCGGGCGGCGCGTTCCATGTCGGCGGGGCCGGAAATGGCCTGCCCGGATAGCACCTCCGCCTCCGGAATGTTGGGGGTGAGCACCGTGGCCAGAGGGAGCAGGAGCTGTTTCAGAGCCTCCACCGCCTCTTCGGAAATGAGCCGCGATCCGCTGGTGGAAACCATCACCGGATCCACCACGATGTTTTGGGCGCTGTACTGCTTCAGCTTGTCCGCAATCACTTGGATGAGCGCGGTGGAGGAAACCATCCCGATCTTTACTGCGTTCGGGCGGATATCGGTAAAAATGCAGTCCAGCTGATTGGACAGAAAGTCGGCGGAGGAGTCAAAAATTCCGTAAACGCCGGTGGTGTTCTGGGCGGTGAGCGCGGTGATCGCGCTCATGGCGTATACGCCGTTTGCGGTCATGGTTTTGATGTCGGCCTGAATTCCAGCGCCTCCGCTGGAATCACTTCCGGCGATCGTCAATGCTGTCTTCATCAATTGTCTCCCTTCTGAAATAAACACTTGCATTGAAATTTTCTAGTGCGACGGAAGGTGGTGCCCCCAATCCGCCGCGTTGTTGGAGAAAAGGCAGGCTGACCCATTGTGCTGTCCACCGGAGTTATCCCAACTGTGACAGAAAGACGGGGCTGTCCAGGCTGGGAAGATACCAGTCGGAGATCGCTTTTAATTCCGCCTGATCATCTTCGGCAGAGGCATCATACACGCCGGCCACCAGAAATCCGCCATGCTTGGCCGCCCGGGCCGCGTGGAGGGCGTCCTCAAAGACCACGGTGCGGTCCGGGGCACTGCCCAGTCGGCGGGCTGCCTCCAGATAGATGTCGGGCCCAGTCTTGGGGCCGTATTGAACGGAGCTGAGGGCAAACGACACATGCTTCCACAATCCAAGTCTGGTCAGCGCATCCTGCGCCTGATAGGCTTCGCTGGCGGTTGCCACGGCGCAGGGCACGCCCAGCGCGGCCAGGCGCGCCAGCAGCTGATCCGCGCCTGGCTTCATGGGTACCTCGGTTCGGTAGGCTTGGGTGACCAGATCGTTGACCCCCTGCATCATTGCTTCCGGGGTGCAGTTCAGGCGGAAGGTGCAAATCATATACTCCGATGCCTCCCGCCGGCCCATCTCCTTGATGGCCTGGGCCAGATCGTCGGGGGGCCGGCCGCCGAAGCGGCGGACCAGAGCCTTGGGGGCCTGGTTCCAGATGTACATGGAGTCGGTCAGCGTGCCGTCCAAATCAAAAATGGCGCCGTCCGGCTTCATATGGCAACCACCTCCTGTGCCAGAGCGCGGAGAGTTCGTGCCGCGCTCTGAATGTCAGGCTGGGCGTAAAGGGCGGAGACCACTGCCACGCCGCAGATTCCGCTGCCCGCCAGCTGGAGGATATTCTTGGCACTGATGCCGCCGATGGCCACGGTGGGAATATCCACGGCAGCGCAGATGGACTTCAGCGCTTCCAGGGAGAGTAGGCCGACGTCGTCCTTGGTTCCGGTGGGGAAAACGGCTCCCAATCCAAGATAATCGGCCCCCGCCGTCTGGGCGGCTTTGGCTTCTTCTACGGTGTGGGCGGAGACGCCGATGAGCTTGTCCGGGCCCAGTAGGGCGCGGACCCGGCCGG
>JAYFPV010000266.1:0-4892 GCA_034927465.1 Lawsonibacter sp. | reverse complement strand
CATCGGATTGGGCCAGCGCCAGTGCCTGGGCCAGCCGCTCCCGGCACCAACGCCCCTGGCGGTGTAACTCTTGCAGCAGCAGTGCACCCCATGGGGTCTGCGCCATGTCCGACACGCCATCCAGCTCCCAAACCTGTTTTTGCGCGTTCAGCCAGCGCTCCGGGTCTGGATGGCTATGGATGCGATTGTAGATATCCAACACGATTTGTGTCAGGCGGCTGTCGTCCCGCCCGGCGGAAAGGGTGTCTACCAAATGAGCAAAGGCGCTTTCCGGATCAATCCCTTCATACCGCTTTTCCAAAACCGCCTCCAGGGTCTGCGCCATTAGAACTTGTGCTTCTCCCTCGTCGCACAGGCGGAAATCCGGATCCAGGTCCAGCAGATGGCCGCTCTCCCGCAGCAGCGCGGAGCAGAAGGAATGAATGGTGGAGATCTGCGCCCGATAGACCAGCGTCATCTGGCGGCGGAGATGCCGATTCTGCGGCCTCTCGGCCAGACGGCCGGCCAGCTCCTGGGCAATGCGGGTGCGCAGCTCTGCGGCTGCTGCCTTGGTGTAGGTAATCACCAAAAAGCGGTCGATGTCAATCCCGCCCCTGTCCACCCGGTCCAGAAGCCGCTCCACCAGCACCCGTGTTTTGCCTGACCCAGCGGCGGCGGACACCAGCAGTTCCCCTCCCCGGTCCTCTACAATTTTTCGTTGTTCCTCGGTCAGTGGAAATGCCATGGATCCGCCTTCTTTCCTTTGCCCTGATCACGCAGCCTAAACAGAAGGATCCTTTTTACTTCCGGATGGCTGCTCACATGCCCTTGTTGTTTTCTTCCAAAAATTCCAGCACCAGCTGATTGAATGGCTCCCAGTTCTTTTTGGCCAAAAAATGGTCGCCCGGTAAAAATGCCAGCCGACAGCCCGGAATGGGGGCGGCAATGGATCTGGTGTGCGACTCTAAAATCAAATCCTTATCCCCCGCAATCACCAGCGTGGGCATCCGAAGCCCACGCAGCGCCAGCGCATCGATATGCGGCTGGGTGACCATCAAATCCAACATCTCAAATTTTGCCTGAGCCTTGGAATCAATATGCCGGAGTCCCTGCAGAGCCGCCCAATTCAGCTCAATTGGCAGCTGAACGCTCCGCTTCACTCCGGATGGCTCCAGATTTGCGCCGTTTATAATCAATTTTTTGATGTATTGCGGATATTTCAGCGCAAACATCAGCGCGATGTTGCCCCCGTCCGAAAAGCCAAGAAGATGGCATTTGGAAATGCCAAGTCCGTCCAAAAACGCTTTCAGATCCTCGGCAAATTGTTCCAGGGTAAAGGGGGCCTCGCCCCGGGGCGATTTCCCGTGCCCGCGGGTATCCGGGGTAATCACCCGATTTCGAGCGGAAAACGGTTTTATCTGATGCTCGAAATACGCGTGATCCTCCCTATTTCCATGGAGAAGAACTAGGGGGAAACCCTCCCCCACCTCGATGTAGTAAAGTTCAATGTCCATTGAATTTCCTCACAATCCGGTTTTTTTCAGCGGCAGCACGTTGATCACCGGCTCCTCATAGGGATGGGCCGTTTTCACCGCATTCAAGGTCTCTTCCAGCCGCTGTGCCCAACAGCATACCTCAACCTTAATCTCTTCTCTCTGGAACAGCTGTCCCACCACTCCGTCGTAGGGGTCAGCCCCTTCCAGCGGCCTCCAACAGCTGCTGACCCGACTCCATGACAGGCATCGGTCATACTTGCCGATGTGCCCCGCGTCCACCGACCACAGCGCCTGGAAAATCCTGTCCAGGTGGCGTTCCGGAACAAAAATTTCCAATTTATAAACCGCAGCTTCCATATATGATCCCCATCAGGGCATTTCTCCGACCTGCTCCAGATTTTCCCAAAAATCCCGGGCCCCGATGCCGGGCAGCCAGCGGCGGCGATCTCCACCCCGCCCCTCCTCAAAGTGGCAGGCGGCAACATAATCGCAGTAGTGGCAGGCATTCTGCTCCGGCCCGCGCCAAAAGGGATCAGCAGAGATGTCGCCCTTGGCCATCTCCCCACAGATATCCCCAAGAACCCGCTGAATATGTCGCCCCAGCTTTCCAAGCTGTTCCGCCGATGCCAGGGCGTCTCCTGTGATGGCGCCGGTGGTCTTGGATACCTTCAGCGGCAAAAATCGATACCCACCTTCTCCGGCAGGCTCCATTGCATCCAGCACGGCGGGGTCATCCAGAACCAGCCCGCTTCGGGTCAGTTCTTTGTCCAGTGCCTTTCTCCAGTCCTCATCACTCATCGTCCGGCTGCCCCGGACGACCGCGTCCCGGGCCGGGAGATAGAGTACGCCGGCTCCCGTCACTGGAAGGCCGTACAGTCCTTCCCCCCGGTCCTCCAGCGCAAACAGATACAACAGCATCTGCAAGCCCAAGCCGTTCCATACCTCGGTCAGGTCAAAGGACTTTCTCCCTGTCTTATAGTCCACCACCCGCAGATACAGCCGTCCATCGTGTACCCAGCCGTCCACCCGGTCCACAAAGCCGGAGACACTGATGGTAACGCCGTCCACCGTCAGCTCCACCGGGGGAAGATCTCCCTTCCGGCCAAAGCCCAATTCAAAGGAAATGGGCCGAAATCCGGAATGCATTAGTTCCTCCGCCACATTATCCACAACCGCCTGGATCGACCGGAGCAGACGCTTAAACAGATAGCGAAAGCGCTCGGACTGACCCTCCAGTCCCCCTAGTTCCTCCGCCACATAGCGCTCAACCTCTTCTTTGGTTCGTTGGTGCAAGCGTTTTTTGTTTGCCTCTTCCTGGCCGCCTCCCATCTCCGGACGCGCATCCGAACGGAACATTTCGTCCTGGAGCACATGCTCCAACACGTAGTGCACAAATGTCCCGTACTCTGGCGCTGTAAAGCCAGAAAGCTTGCGCGGCTCCGCCTTCAGCCCGTAGCGCATAAAGTAGGAAAAGTGACAGGATTTGTATTTATCCATCCGAGAAGCCGACATGGGGACCCGCCGCCCATACAGCCGGTCCACTGCCTGCCGGGACAAGCTGCCCCGTTCCCAGCGGGAGGCTCGATCCAAGCAGGCTATCTGCTG
The DNA here is from genome assembly GCA_034927465.1 of Lawsonibacter sp. Taxonomy (GTDB): domain Bacteria; phylum Bacillota; class Clostridia; order Oscillospirales; family Oscillospiraceae; genus Lawsonibacter. The sequence goes on along the minus strand of JAYFPV010000266.1, from coordinate 1,812 downwards.
GGCGTATTCGGGCAGACGCTCCAAAACCCGGCGTACGGCGGGATCCCGCCCAACCTGTTCCAGCGCAGGCAGCGGAGCCGCCAGACGAAAGGCTCCGTTCAGCGTTTCCTCGGTTTCTACCTTCAGATCGAAAAAAAGCAGCTTCAGCCGTTCGGCCAAAAAGCTAGGTCGGCGCTCCTCTCCTCCCGGCCCCTGCGCTGGCCAGGAAACCAGCAGCCGTCGGCATGGCTGGGCGCAGGTCAGATAGACTGTCGTCATCTCCCGAACCAACAGATCCCGGGCCGAACCGTTGAGTTCCACCCCGTAAAGGGCAAGCAGCGATCGGTCGTCGTCGGACAGCAGGCCGGGCGATATCCCAACCTGAGGGATTGAGCCGTCGTCCGCTCCCAGCAGAATCAGGGCTTTCACCCGATGTCCGGTCTGACGCGCCGTCTCCCCCGCCGTCACCCGGTCCAGAGAAGCCGGGATCGTGCCCACGTCGTATTGTGACAGCAATAGTCGGAACAGAAGGGCAAACTCCTCCAGCTCCATGGGGGCATCCTCCAGCAGAACGGCACATTGCTCCAGCCCGCCGCAAAGAATTTCCCACAGCTGACGGTACTCGTCCGCCAAAGCCGGCTGCCCACGCCTGCGGAGCTCCTCCACCCGTTCTTCCAGCCGGGTTGGAAGCCCAATCTGTTCCATAAAATGGAACAAGCAAACGGCCTGCCCAAATCCGGTTTTCTCTTTATTTTTTCGCAGCGTCTCCAATGGTTCGGTCACCTGCCGCCGGGCCGCATTCAGCCTGGCCAGCAACTGCCGATCTTCATCCTCCAGCGGAAATCCATAGCCCTTCGGATGCCAGGGCCAGTCCTTGGCCTGGGTCCATCGGCTGCCCCGGATGTTCCATCGCAGAACATAATTTTCCAGCAGATCCCGGTCCTCCTCCGGCAGATCGGTGAGCCCTGTTTTCAAATAACGGAATACATCATCGTAAGCATATCCTCCCGCAACCGTATCCAAGGCGGCGGTCACCAAAGCCAGCACCGGCTTTTCCAAAATATCGGTCATGGCAGAGGAAAACACCGGCACGCCGTACCGTGGGAAGACCGATTCAATCAGATCCTGATATTCCCCGTAATTTCGCGCCACCACTCCAATATCCCGGAACCGAAGGCCTTCCTCCCGCACCATTTGGAGCACACGGGCAGCCGCCCACTCCACCTCGGACCGGACTCCACCCGCCTGAAACAGTTCCACAATATCTTTGCAGCACTGCGGCTCCACCTCATTCTCAGCAAACAGGTTCTGCTCCAGGAAGAAAAGCTGTTTTTCTTTTCCTACGCAGTCACCCGTAAGGAGTTCCACTTTACATGAAATATTCTCTTTTTTGGCCAGGCGCAGCAGCCAGGCTGCGGTTTTCCGGGCTGGGGAAAAGATTCCGGTGCCCCCTTCGTTCTCCTCCAAATGGTCGCAGGTCAGGGCGATGGTAACGGTCTCTGCCTGGGACAGCAGCCGGCAAAGCACCTCCCCCTGCTGGGGAGTGAAATCGGTAAACCCGTCCAGCCAAATATCTTTCCCCGCAGCCCAGGTACAGGTCTTCAACTTTTCCGCGGCCCGGGTCAGCCGATCTCTGGGATCCAGTGCAATGTGGGCGGTCATTCCATCATAAGCACCACAGATAAGGCCAAGATCCCGCAGTTTTTCTCCCTCGGTCCCCTGCGTCTCCTGTCCCGCGGTAATCAGCACCTCCGGCCGGACACAGCAGCTTTTCAGCTCGTCCACGGTAGCCAATAACGACTGCAGAAAGCTGGGCCGCCTGGAGGGTCGGCT
>JAYFPV010000438.1:0-15856 GCA_034927465.1 Lawsonibacter sp. | reverse complement strand
GGCCAGACGGATGGCCGGCCCTCCCGCCGGAGAAAACGTGATGTTGCCGCGGTAAGACAGCTGACCCAAAATACTCCGGAACAGGGTAGACTTACCTGCTCCGTTCGGCCCGATCAGGGCAGCGATCTCCCCACAGTGGAGGTGGAAGGACACATCCTCTAGAATGGGATCCCCCTGCAGACTGACGGACAGCCCGTCCAACTTTAGGCAGCAGGCGTCTCGGCATCCAAAGGGCAGCCTGCCGTGTTTCATCTTTCTCATGGCGTCACCTGAAATCCGTTGATAATCGTCTGGATATTCTGCATCAAATCGTCCCCATAGTTGGACAGGGCGCTGTCCGGCCCGTCCATCATCATCGTCAACTGAGCCACCTGACAGCCCGTCTCCCGGGCAATGGCCTTTGCTGTAGCGTCCGAGCCGTTCACCTCGGTAAAGATAACGGGAAGTTTTTTCTCCTCTACCAGCGTGGTCATTTCCTGAATTTCCTGGGCGCTGGCTTCGCTGCCGGCCTCCTCCTCAATGGCGGCCAGCAGAGGCAGTTCGTAAGCGCGGGCAAAATATTGGAATCCATCGTGAAAAGTAATCAGTCCAGCAATTTCCGGGGCGCCCTTCGCCGCCAAAAGCTCTTTTGCAGCGCTGTCCCACGTCTTCAGCTCTTGGACGGCGCCCTCCGCGTTCCGGAGGTACACCTCGGCGTGATCCGGGTCCGCCTTGGCCAGTCCGGTCTGTATGTTCTCCACCATCACGGCCGCATTGGCCGGATCCATCCAGATATGGGGATCTCCTTCTCCTCCCTCTTCGTGGTCATTGGATCGGCTTTCCAGCAATTTCACGCTCTGTGAGCAGTCAATCACCAGCGCGGTAGACGTTGCCAGGGCATCCTCCATAAAATCCTCCAGCCCCGCGCCATTCATCACGATCACATCCGCTGCCTCCAGCTTTTTCATGTCGTCCACGGACATGGTGTAATCATGGAGGCAGCTGGCCTCACCGGTATTCAGCCGTTCCACCTGGATGCCCTCTACTCCGCCGATCACAGCACTAGCAAAGAGATAGACGGGATATGTGGTGGTTACAATTATTATACCATCCGCTTCGGGCGCAGCACCGGACTGGGACCGACCTGTAGTGGCGCATCCGGACAGCATCAGAATCCATACCAAAACGGAACAAATCATACGTCGCTTCATAACATACCTCATTTTTGGTTTCGATCTACTCGGAATTGATTTAGTATAGCTTACTTTTTCAAACTTGTAAATTCATTCTCATCAAAACCATCCAGTGATTCAACATTTTATTCTGATTTGAAGCAAATAACGCCGGAGCCTTCGAAGGCCCCGGCGTTCGAGACTGTCAAACAAGTTGCTTTGCCGCTTGTTCCAAGAGGGAAGCACACACGCTGCGCCTCGATTCCATACAGAAAAGTCGGCACAGCTTTCGTGATCCGATGAATCAGACTGCTTCCCCTCGGCTCTCCGCTTTTGCAGCCGCCTCAACGCTGTGCTTTGGAACCGGCACAACCTTCTCTCCATCACTGTCGGCCGGAACCCGAGCGGTTCCGAGGGAGATCGCGTCTACAATCGCACGGCCCTCGGCCTCCTTGGCGTGTTTCTCCACATCCAGCCGATTGCGCGGACTGCGCACCAGACAGCCGGCGCCTTGGACACAGCCCCCGTCGCACGCCATTCCTTCAATGAAATTTCCTTCCAGCTTGCCCAGCTTCAGCTTAAGCAGCGCCATTTCACACTCGGCAATTCCACTGCAGGGAACCGCTTTTAGTTCAAAGTCCTTGTCTTTTCCATTCTCCTTCAACACCTGAGCCACCGCCTGAGACACGCCGCCGCTGCGGGCACAATTGCGTCCAAAGGAACTAGCCTCATCCAGCGGCGCCTCCTCCAGCTTGGTCAGGTCAATGTCCTTCGACTCAAACAGAGCATATAATTCTTCATAGGTCAGGACACAGTCAATGGCATTCATGGTTCGGCCCAGCTGAAATTCCTTTTTCTTGGCCACACAGGGGCCAATGAAGACCACCTTGGCATCGGGGTCTTTTTCTTTCAGATGCAGGCCGATCATCACCATGGGCGATGGAGTGTGAGATACGTACTGATCCAAATTTGGGAACTTTTTCTTGACATATCCCACAAACCCAGGACAGCAGGAGGTTGTCAGCATTCCCTTTTCCAGCAGCTCGTCGGACTCTTTATTCGCCACCATGTCGGCGCCAAGCGCCACTTCGGCCACACCAGAAAAGCCGAGCTCCTTCAGTCCGGCCACGACCTGCCCATATTTCGCGGGGGCAAACTGTCCGGCAATGGAGGGGGCAATCACCGCATAGGTCTTGTAGCCCCAGTGCTCGCCGCCCTGAATCATCTGGATGGCATCCATAATCCAGGATTTGTCCTGGATCGCGCCAAAGGGACACTGGTACACGCAATTTCCGCAGGAAATGCACTTGCTAATATCAATCGAAGCCTTTTTATCCACACCCATGGAGATGGCCCCGGCTGGGCAACCCTTTTCACAGGGCCGCTGAGTCTTCACAATTGCGCTGTACTGGCAGGCATTCAGGCACTTGCCGCAGGTAATGCATTTCTCATGGTCGATATGGGCCCGGTGGTTCACAATGGTAATGGCATCCTTTGGGCAGGCATGGACACACCGGGTCGCCAGACAGCCCCGGCAGGAGGCGCTGACCGTCATCTCGGTGACCGGACATTCATCACAGGCGATGGGCAAAACTTCCACGACACAGGGATTGGTCTTGTCCCCTCCCATAGCCAGCTTCACCCGGCTGATGATAACGGCCCGCTCTTTATAAATACAGCACCGAAGGGTTGCCGCAGGGCCTGGAATAATTTTTTCTGGAATGTCCAATACGCCAACCTGGGTTTTGTCTTCCCAAGTCAGCCGGGCCACTTCCGTCAAAACCGAAGTTTTCAATTCCTGAATTTTGGTCTCAAATGCGCGCATACTCTCTTTTCCCCCCAACTTTTTCCCGCGTTATTCCAGTTTCATCCATTTATTATGCAGGATTCGGCCGAGTATCTTTCTTTTTGCAGGATTTCCTTCATTTTCGTCCTTCATTCTACCCTACGTGTCTCTGGATGTCAATGTACATTTTCCACCATTTCTTCTCTGTTTTTCACTTCATTTTGGCCGTTCTCCTTTGTTCCTCACCAACGAAGACCCTTCGGCATAGTCTGTGGTACAGATTCGTTGATACGGAGGGTCGGTCATGACTGCTTTACCTCACATCCAATATTTTCTGGGTGCTAATGCGCCCACTGGTTTTTACTCCCTGTACCCCGAGCTGATTCATCCGGAGACAGCGCGGGCAATTTACATTTTAAAAGGCGGACCCGGCTGCGGAAAATCCACTCTGATGCGCCGCATCGGAGCCCGAATGGAAGAAGCGGGGGTTGCTACCGAATATATCCTATGTTCGGGGGACCCGGACTCGCTGGATGCCCTGATGCTGCCACAGTTGGGCGTGGCCCTGGTGGACGGCACCGCCCCCCATGTAGTCGAGCCAAAATATCCCGGGGTGGTAGAACGCTATGTAAACATGGGGGATTGCTACAACTCAACTGCTTTAGCTGCTCTGAGACCCGATATTATGTCCTGCGTGTCGGGGTGTAAAAGCTGTTATCAGCGGGCATATCGATGTCTGGGCGCCTCGGCAGAGGTCTTTGAGGATATGCGCTCCACACTGCTCACCGACGGGCTGTCCAAAAAGCTGGCCAAACGGGCACACGGCATTCTGTCCCGGGAACTGAAACCCAAAAAGGTGGCTGGGACCGGAGAAATCAAACAGCGCTTTTTGGGCGCCGTGACCCACAAGGGCCTCATCTGTCTGTTTGACACCGCTCTGGCCCAATGCCCGCGAGTCTACGAGCTTGCGGATAACTACAGCCTGGCCCACGAAATGTTGATTCATCTGCTGGCCGGCGCGGTCGCGGGAGGCTATGACGTGGTGGCCTGTCCGGATCCTATGGTCCCCGACCATCTGGCCCACCTGCTGATTCCTGAAGTTGGGCTTGCGTTCCTCACGTCCTCCGATTCTCTTTCCTTCCCCGGTAAACCCTATCGGCGCATTCGCCTGGACGCCGCGGCAGGCAGCGAACTTCTCCGCCGCAGCCGTCCCCGCCTCCGGTTTGCCAGAAAGGTCTCCGCCGCTCTCATGGAGGAAGCGGTGGATTCTCTGGCACAGGCAAAGACCATACACGATGAATTGGAAGCACTGTACAATCCCTTCGTAGACTTTACGCTGGTGGAGCAAATCGCCCAAACCATCGGCGACGAGATTTTAACGTGACGCAGCCCCGGCGTCTGACTTCCTCACCCGGAGGTTGTTCTGCTAGCCACACCCCGGCATCTGAGTCTCTCAGATGCCGGGGTCTTTCTAATCACGATCTTTGCTTTCCCGCTTATTGGACGTTTTGAGCGACCGCCGGCCGAAGATCCAGATTCCAGTCCACGCTGCCTTCAATGCCTGCCACAGAGCCGCCGTGTGTATACTGCCACAGCGAAAAGCCGTAGTAAAAGTGAGGCGCACCGTTGTACTCTGCCAGCCAGAACGAAAATTCCGCCAGTTGGGACAGGTCATACGTCAGATAGCCCAGATCCTGATTGAAGTAGACCAACGGAGCGTACCCTGCCTGAGCAATGGTTCTGCAGAACGCCTGAGCACATTGGGTAAGCGTCTGCCCATCCATCGCATCGGTTCTGGCCCCCTTCCCTGGGGTCACGAACTCCCAGTCATAGGCCACTGGATACGTCACGTCATGCCCCCGAATGGCCTCCAACACAAAATTTGCTTCCGCTTCCGCTTCTTCCGGCGTGATGGCCTGGGAGAAAAAATAGACTCCCACCTCCAGACCGGCCTCCAGCGCTCCCCGGATATTCTCCTCAAACCGGCTGTCCATCTGAAGCGTTCCCTCTGTGTAGCCCCGGTAGCCCAGTCGGATCATGGCAAACTCCACACCATCCGCCGCCACCGCCGGCCAGTCAATCTCTCCCTGGTAAAAGGAGACGTCAATTCCAGCCTTGGCCCTGCATCCGTTTTCCTGGTAACAGATTCGCCCCTGTTCGTCTTCTCCGAAGCCGGTCAGCTGATAGGCGTTGACCTGCACTCCTTCCTTCGCCGTCAAGGTTTGGTCCCGATATACAAAGGTGATTGGCTTAGGCGTCATCGTTTCTCTCAGGAACATCAATCCGAACGCCGCTCCTGCCATAAGGGCCAGCGCCGAGCAGACTGCTATTGCCTTTCTAAACCAACCGTTCTGTTTTGGGCGCCGCTTACCGGACGGCACTTTGACCGGCCCGTGCCCCGGAATCGGCTCGGGGTAATCGCTCATATCATTCCTCCGCAGCGGCAGCCCGACATGCCGCCTGTCTTCGACGTTTTTTTCATTATACCAGCATAGACGAAGAAGCGCAACCAACCAGGCCGGAAAAGGCACTGAATCTGGCGCACCGCATCTGTTCTCATCTCTCAATTTTTCCCTTCGCCGATCCGCAAAGCAGATAGGGCCCGGACATCCGTCCGGGCCCTATCTAAGCTTATCCAAAAAGCCAGGCAACGCCCACGCCGCGCACTGCGCGAACCAATTTACCCGTTTTCTATGGCAACCTGTGCCTCGGAGAAAACACAACTTGACGTGCCGAAGCTCACTCGGAAACGTGCCTTTGGTGCTATTTTGACAGTCAGTCAGCCGATAACTGTTCGGGCCACGTCCACGCTCTCCTTGGCGTCCTTGGCGTAGAAGTCGGCGCCGATCTGCTTGGAGTACTCTCCGGTCAGCACCGCTCCGCCCACCATCACCTTGCAGGGCAGCCCCTCCTGACGGAGCATCGCAATGGTATCGGCCATGCTTTTCAATGTCGTGGTCATCAGCGCGGACAGGCCCACCAGAGGGGCGCTGTGCTTCTTAACCGACTGAACCACAATGGCGGGGTCCACGTCCCTACCCAGGTCAATCACAGTATATCCATAGTTTTCCAACAGTACCTTGACAATATTTTTCCCGATGTCGTGGATGTCGCCCTTGACGGTGGCCAGGACGATGGGACCCTTCCCCGCTTCCTGTCCCGGCGCGCCGGACAGCCGCTCCCGAATCACTTCAAAGGCCGCTTGGGCCGCTGCGGCGGACTGGATGAGCTGGGGCAGGAAAACCCGACCGGCTTCAAAGTCGGCCCCCACCCGATCCAGCGCGGGAATCAACACTTGGTCCACAATTTCCATGGGGGAACTGGTCCCCAGCAGGCGGCGAGCCGCCTCTCCCGCTTCCCCCTTCAGCCCGGCCTCTACCACCTGGCCCAGTTCCCGCATCCCGCCCTCGGGGGCGGCCGCAGCCGCCGGAACGCCGGCGGTAATGGTGGTGGAGATCTGGGCGTCGCCGTAGGCGGCGATGAAATTCCTTGCTTCCTTGTCGATGTTCATCAGCAGATGATAGCTGCGCACCGCCGCCATCATGGCCTCTGCATTGGGGTTTAAAATGGGCAGATCCAGCCCCTGGGTCATGGCCATGGTCAAAAAGTTCTGATTAATCAGAGGCCTGGCTGGCAGTCCAAAGGAGATGTTGGACACCCCCAGCACCGTTTTCAGCCCCAGCTCCTGTCTCACCCGGCGCAGTGCTTCCAGCGTCTGGGCCGCCCCCTCCTGCTCCGCCGAAACGGTGAGGGTGAGACAGTCAATATACACATCCTCTTTTCGAATGCCATAGGACAGAGCCCGGTTCAAAATCCGCCTGGCAATGTCCAGACGGGCCTGGGTAGTTTTGGGAATACCGCTTTTGTCCAAGGTCAGGCCCACCACGGCCGCGCCGTATTTCTTCACCAGGGGCAGGATGGCGTCCAAGCTCTCGTCGTCTCCGTTGACCGAGTTGACAATTGCCTTCCCGCAATAGACGCGAAGCGCACCCTCCAGGATGTTTGGATCGGTGGAATCCAGCTGCAGCGGGGCGTCGGTGACGCCCTGAAGGGCCTTGACCACCCGGACCATCATGTCGGCCTCGTTAATCTCCGGCAAACCCACATTCACGTCCAGGATGTCCGCCCCGGCTCCGGTCTGGGCCAAGGCCTGGTTGAGCATGTAATCCACGTTCCCCCGGCGCAGGGCATCCTTCATTGCCTTTTTCCCGGTAGGATTGATGCGTTCTCCAATGACACGCACCCGGTCGATGGGAACGGTGCAGGTACCGCTGCACACGGCGGCCGGGACCGCTCTTGACACTTCCAGGATGACGCGTCCCTTCAGCTTCTGCTTCAACAGCGCAATATACTCCGGCGTAGTGCCGCAGCAGCCGCCGTATAGCTTAACTCCCAGCTCGGTCAGCCCGGCCATGCTGGAGGCAAACTCCTCCGCCGTGATGTCATAGCCCGCTCCTCCCGGGTCGGGAAGTCCGGCATTGGGCTTGATGGCGATGGGCAGTGTGGACCATCGGGTCAGCTCTTCCACCAGGGGCGACATCTCCCGCGGGCCCAGAGAGCAGTTGACCCCAATGGCATCCGCCCCCATTCCCTCCAGTGTCAGCGCGGCTGAGGCGGGGTCGCAGCCCAAAAAGGTCCGTCCCCGCTCTTCATAGGTCATGGTAATCATGACGGGCAGATCGCAGCCCTCCTTCACGGCCAGCAGGGCAGCCCGCGCCTCCTGCAGGTCGGTGATGGTCTCCACCATCACCAGGTCGGCCCCGGCATCTGCGGCAGCCCGCACCGCCTCCTTAAAGATATCCACCGCCGTCTCAAAGTTCAAAATCCCCGTGGGTTCCAGCAGCTGCCCCGTGGGCCCCAGATCCAGCGCCACCAGCGCCCGACCGGCCGCCGCCTGTTTTGCGATGGCAATGGAGGGGCCAATCACCTCCGCGGGGGTTCTTCCAGTGCGGGCCAGCTTCTCCCGGTTGGCCCCAAAGGTATTGGCGCACAAAATCTGGGCCCCGGCCTCCACATAGGCGCGGTGAATCTCCAGCAGCCAGTCAGGGTGCTCCAGTGCAGCCAGCTCCGGTGCCTCCCCCACAGCCAGGCCCTTGGCCTGGAGCATGGTACCCATGCCGCCGTCCAACAGGATGGGACCTGGCTCCCTTAATAATTCACGAAATTCCACAATGTCCACCTGACTTTCGGTATTGGCAGCCGTCGTGGGCGGGACAGCCCAGGCAGCTGCGGATTTGCCGGTCAATCTTCCCATCGGACACCCCCAAGATGGCGGTCACCGATTTGCGGGGAATCAGGATATGGCTGGCGCTAGCGGTCAATCCCACCCGACGTGGGGCATCCAGCAGCGTCAGAAGTTCATTTTGCAGGATCAGAGGCAGATCTCCATAGCCGGGGCTGAATCGAAAGGGGAACGAACAGCCCGGAAACATCCCCTGCAGTTCCGCCTCAATCTGATCGCACACCGCTTCCACCGCCGCGGCAGCAGCACAGTCCAAAGCCAGTGCCCGAGCCATATCTCCGCTCTCCGCTCTTCGGATCAATGCGTCCGCTCCGGCGCCCAGTGTGGCGCAGAACAGCGCCGCCCGACGGCACCCAGCCAAATGGTCCATGATACTCTGTCCTGGTAACAGTAGCCCGCAGTCCAGACGAACGCCCGCGTCCTCTGTAGACAGTTCGAAAACCCGATAGGCCCAGCGGGGCCTCATGGCCCCAAGCATCTCGGCGGCACAATCTTCCGCCAGCATCCGCGTGGCCGGATCCGCCTTCTCGGGCGGACAACCCATATACCGCAGAACCTCGTCAATATCCAACTTTACAATGGCAATCGGCATTTGCGGACCGTCCCCCTCTCCTGCAACTTACAGCAGCGTAACTCCCGCCGCCTCACAGGCCTGCAAATTTGGCTCATCCCAGAGAGAGCTCTGCACCTCGCCGATGTGGGCCTTACCCAGAAGGAGCATGGATACCCGGGATTGCCCGATGCCACCGCCCATGGTCAAGGGCAGTTCTCCCCGCAACAGCATGCTGTGGAATGGCAGCGTCCGGCGGCCGTCACAGCCGGCCAGTGTCAGCTGCCGATCCAGGCTCTCCGGGTCCACCCGGATTCCCATAGAGGACAGCTCAATCGCCTGCCCATTCACGCTATCCCAAACCAGCAGGTCGCCGTTGAGTGTCCAATCGTCATAGTCGGGCGCTCTTCCGTCGTGGGGCGCACCCGAACGAAGCGCCCCTCCGATTCCCATAAGGAAGGTGGTCGGGTGCTCCTTCACAAACGCGTTTTCCCGCTCCTTGGGGGATAATGTGGGATAAAGATCCTCCAGCTCCTGGGCGGTGAGGAATGCGACGTCCGCGGACAGTACGGGCAGCACCGACAGCTGAGGAAAAACCGAGCGCAGGAAATACTGGGTGTCCGCCAGCGCCTCAACAATAGATTGCACTGTTTTCTGAAGAAAACCGGTGTTCCGGTCTTCCCGTGCAATCACCTTTTCCCAGTCCCATTGATCCACATAGGCCGAGTGAAGGTTGTCCAGCTCTTCGTCCCGGCGGATGGCATTCATGTCGGTATACAGCCCTTCCCCCACCTGAAATTGGTAGCGCTTCAGCGCGAGCCGCTTCCACTTGGCCAGAGAATGAACCACCTGAGCGATGTCGTCCACCCCGCGGATCTCAAACGCCACTGGCCGCTCCACGCCGTTCAAATCGTCGTTCAGCCCAGAGGATGCCGCCACAAACAGCGGCGCGGACACTCGATGAAGACGCAGCGCTCCAGACAGCTTGTCCTCAAACAGCCGTTTGAGCAAACCGATGGCCTTTTGTGTCTCGTAAATAGACAAAAGGGGGGCATACCCCTGAGGAAGAGAAATCGAATTCATAAAAACGCTCCTTCCGAACAATCATCGTTAAAATCTTTCTCATTATATCGAATTCACCAGAAAAATGCAATCCGTTCTTGCCAAGACTTCCTTCTCTGCGTATAATAGACCAAAACAATCCGGGCCTGTCCCGATGAGGAGGAGCTGCACATGAAACTGATTTCCTGGAATGTGAACGGCCTGCGCGCCTGCCTGAACAAAGGCTTCCTGGACTTTTTTGCAGCGCAGTCCCCCGATGTTTTCTGCCTGCAGGAAACCAAGATGATGCAGGGGCAGGCAGCACTGGATCTGGGGAGCGGCTGGCTGGAATATTGGAATTCGGCGGAGAAAAAAGGTTACTCCGGTACTGCCGTTTTCACTCAGCACACGCCCGTTGCCGTTGCCTACGGCATGGACCAAGATCTGCATGACCACGAGGGCAGGCTGATCACTCTGGAATATGAGTCGTTCTACCTGGTATGCTGCTACACACCCAACGCGCAGGACGGATTGAGGCGTCTGGACTACCGCCTGCAGTGGGAGGATGACCTTCGGGCATACCTGCTGTCCCTGGACAAGCAAAAACCGGTGATCTACTGTGGAGATCTGAATGTGGCACATCAGGAAATTGACCTGAAAAACCCTCACGCCAACCGGATGAATGCCGGCTTTTCTGACCAGGAGCGGGAGAAAATGACGGTTTTGCTGTCCTCCGGCTTTACCGACTCCTTCCGTTATCTCTACCCCGATCAGACCGGCGCCTATTCCTGGTGGTCTTACCGCTTCCACGCCAGACAGAACAACGCAGGGTGGCGCATCGACTATTTTCTTGTCTCCGACCGGCTGCGCGACCGGATCAAGCGGGCGGAAATCCTCAACTCGATCGAGGGCAGCGACCACTGTCCCGTCCTGCTGGAACTAGACTTGCCTTGAGTGAGTCAGTTCCCACAATAAAATTTGTTCTGTATATCAGCCGCGATGGCGGCGTTATTTTTAGAAAGATAGGCGATTTCGATCATGCGATTTCAATATTGCCCCCATTGCGGGACCAAAACCATTCTAAAAGAAATCGGGGACGAAGGGCTGGTTCCCTGGTGTAACGCCTGCAGCATCCCCCTATTTCCCATGTTTGCCACATGTATCATCGCTCTGGCTGTGGATGAGCAGGGAAATGTCGCGCTTTTGCGTCAGGGATACATCTCTTCTCAGTATTATGTCCTGGTCTCCGGCTATATGAAACCCGGCGAATCGGCGGAGGAATGCGCCGTCAGGGAGATTCAGGAGGAACTGGGCCTGAACGTCCGTGCCCTAACCATGACCGGTACATATTGGTTCAAGAAAAAGGATATGTTGATGGTCGGCTTTTTGGCTCAGGTTCAAAAACAGGACTTTCATCTGTCTCAGGAAGTGGATCAGGCCGTCTGGGTCACGCCGGAGCAGGCCTTGTCCATGGTAAATCCGGGCGGTGCCATCTCCCGTCAGGTCTTGGAATATTACGTCAGAAACCGAACACATTCGGCCCCGGTCTGATGGTATAAAAAACAGAAAGAGGGAGCTTCATGAAATTACAAGAACTGTTCGGCAAAGGAAAAACCGTCTTTTCCTGCGAGGTATTTCCGCCCAAACGAAACAGCCCCGTGGACAGCATTTACAAAACTCTGGACGGTCTGAAGGGCATCCACCCCGATTTCATCAGCGTCACCTTCGGTGCCGGCGGCTCCCAGGTCAACCAGACCACCCGTGAGATCGCCTCCATCATCCAGAATCAGTATCATACCCCCTCCATGGCCCACCTGACCTGTGTGGGCGCGGACAAAGCGGACGTAGATCTGCTGCTGGAACAGATGCGGCAGGACGGGGTGGAAAATATCCTGGCTCTGCGTGGGGATGTCAACCCAGATGGTCCCCCTAAGGCCGACTTTGCACACGCCAATGATCTGGTGTCCTACATCCGGGCCAACAGTGACTTTGGCGTATCCGCCGCCTGCTACCCCGAGGGGCACCTGGAAAGCCCTGATCCAATCAGCGACATCCTCTATCTGAAGAAAAAGGTGGATGCCGGCGCTCAGCATCTGGTCAGTCAGCTATTTTTTGATAATGAGGATTTTTTCCGTTTTCTGGAGCGATGCCGCATTGCAGGCATTTCCGTTCCCATCGAGGCGGGCATTATGCCTGTATTGTCCCAAAATTCGATCCAGCGCATGGTGTCCATGTGCGGCGCCAGCCTGCCCCGAAAGCTGACCCGTATCCTGGCCCACTATGGCGATCACCCCGAGGCCCTGCGGGAGGCCGGCATCGCCTATGCCATCGATCAGATTTCTGACCTGATTGCCGGAGGGGTGGAAGGTATCCACTTGTACACCATGAACAGCCCCGGCGTAGCCCGCCAAATTGCCGACAGTATTTCTTCCATTCGAAAGGTGTAACCACGATCACTTTTTCATGGTATTTTAAGAATCTCTTCACAAGTTTCGAATCTTTCCGTGCTTTGCTGATGGGGAACTTCAGAAGAAATGGGGATCCCAATGGGCACGAACAAACAACGACTCTCTCTGATCATCGCTCTGGCTCTGGCAATCGGCGGCGGACTTTTTTTGTACTATAGCGGCTTTTTTGCCGCCTGCACCTCTCTCGATGCGCTTCGGGCTTATATCGATGGTTCCGCTCCTTATTCCCAGCTCGTTTTCTTTCTGGTGCAGTTTCTCTCCGTTGTGCTGGCCCCCATTCCAAGCAACCTCAGCGCTGCCGCAGGCGGGATGCTGTTTGGCACTTGGCCCGCTTTTTCCCTCACGTTTGTTGCCGTGATGGGCGGCTCCCTGCTTGTATTTTGGCTGGCGCGAACCTTGGGTCAAAGTTTCTCCGATCGATTTGTCAGCCGCCGTCTGTCCGCAAAATATCAGGACGCAATTCGTTCTAAAACCTCGATTTTTTTGGTGCTGGCCTTTCTTCTTCCCTATTTTCCAGACGACATCCTATGCTTTTTAGCCGGACTAACCAACCTTTCCTTCCGCCGTTTTGCCGTTATTACACTGCTCACCAGGCCCTGGGGACTGCTCTTTGCATCCGCGTTGGGCGGCGCCTCCTTTTCTCTTCCACTGTGGGGGTTGATTCTCATTGGTCTTTGCGGCGCGGCGTTGTTTGCTCTGGGTCTGAAGTATGGGGACCGGTTGGAAAAGGTCATTCTAAATCGTCTCAGCAAGCATTGGGATTCTTAACCCAAGCAGCCCGTTCGCTCACGCGTCGGCGGGGTTCCGCCAGGTCCTTTGTTTCGACCGTTTTTGTTGTTTCAGTCCTTTTTTTTGGAGCCGGAGATCCGGCTCCAAAAATTTATTCATTTTTCTCTTTACAAATGCTTCTCGCTATGTTACTCTATGATTGTAATAAGAATCAATACTGTTTAGGGGGATGCCTGTGCAACGCACAACACGACACAGCAAAAAACGTGAAGCCATCCTTTCAGCCATTCGCAGTACCAAATCACATCCTTCTGCCGAATGGGTCTACCAAACCTTGAAACCCACTCATTCTGACTTAAGTCTGGGGACCGTGTATCGCAACCTGATTTTTTTCCAGGAGCACGGCGATATTCAAAGCGTCGGCGTGGTCAATGGACAGGAACGGTTTGACGGCAATACTACCCCCCATACTCACTTTATTTGCAACAGCTGCGGTGCAATTCTTGATCTGGACCAGATCAATCTGGACCGTGATGTGATATGCAGTGTCAGCGAGCAATATGGGCTCGCGGTGGAACGCCACGAACTCACTTTTTACGGCATTTGCCAAATTTGTATGCAGCAAAACAAGAATTACAATTATAATAATGAGGAGGAACTATTACCATGAAAAAATTTGTTTGTACGGTCTGTGGTTATGTTCACGAGGGAGATACCCCTCCCGAATCTTGTCCCATCTGTAAGGCCCCCGCTTCCAAGTTCAAAGAGCAGTCTGGTGATAGAACTTGGGCTGCCGAGCATGTCGTAGGCGTAGCCAAGGGTGTGGACGAGGAGATTCTCAAGGGCCTTCGCATGAATTTCGAGGGCGAGTGCTCTGAGGTTGGCATGTACCTGGCTATGTCCCGTGTGGCTCACCGCGAAGGGTATCCCGAGATTGGCCTGTACTGGGAAAAGGCTGCTCATGAAGAAGCCGAGCATGCCGCCAAGTTTGCCGAGCTGCTGGGTGAAGTGCTGACTGACTCCACGAAGAAAAACCTGGAGATGCGCGTGGATGCCGAGAACGGCGCCACTGCCGGCAAGTTTGAGCTTGCCAAAAAGGCCAAGGAGCTGGGTCTGGATGCGATCCACGACACTGTCCACGAGATGGCCCGCGACGAAGCCCGTCACGGCAAGGCCTTCGAGGGTCTGCTGAAGCGCTACTTCGGTTAAGCAAATCCATACATCCAAGCACTTGAGAGGGTAGGCAGAAATGCCTGTCCTCTCTTTTTTGTTGGATAAAAGGTGGAATCAGTTGTTGCGCTTACCTCTCCAATAGAGCAAAAGTGGAATATTTGAGTAGCGGTTTCCCGCGTTGCTCTTGTGTTGTTTCGTGAGCCTTTATAGGCTCATTTCTTTTACCCACCGATAGAAAGTATTCGGTTTTAATCCAACCTCCTGCATGGCAGTTGTCGCTGTAATTTCTCCGCTTCTCCATTGTTTACAGATATCTTCAAAGCGTTCTTCATCAACATCAAGTGGCTTGCGGCCTTGATATCTACCTTCGCCTTTTGCAATCTCAATACCCTCACGCTGACACTTGAAAATGTTCTCCCGCTCCAATTCGGCAAGTGCGCCGAACACCGTCAACATGAATCTGCCTTGCGGCGTGGTAGTGTCAATGGTTTCTTTCAAGCTGATAAACTCGACTTGTTTTTCTGTCAGTTCAGAGACAATGAAAAGTAAATCACGTGTGTTTCTAGCTATGCGAAAAATAAAGTCTAAAGACGGTGTTGATTCGAAGCACGTGATGAAGATGCTGACTGGGTATTCGTACGGATACATGAATATGTCGACGTTAAATACAGAAACTGATCTTAATGCTATGTATAAGGATTTTGAAGGCTGCGTCCATATGCTGAAATACAACCTTTATAAAGAAGAGTACCTTTGATCAACTATGACAGTGATACCTGTCTGTCCGGTTGGTTAGGTAAGTGTTTTTATCAATAAAAAATAGGAGAAACCTTTATGAACGTTATCGAAATCATAGATCTCACAAAAAACTACGGAAAATCCAGAGGCATCATTGATGTGAATCTGAATGTCGAGCAAGGCGAAGTTTTTGGCTTCATCGGGCCAAACGGAGCAGGAAAATCGACAACCATCCGCACGCTGCTCGGGCTGATCTATCCATCAAGCGGTAGTGCTGCCATTTTTGGCAAAAACTGCACCGAGCACCCGGATGTAAGGCAGGAGGTCGGTTACCTGCCTTCGGAAGTTTTCTATTACGACAATATGCGGGTTATCGACCTGCTCAAATACTCGGCCAGCTTTTATAAAAAAGACTGCACAAAACGTATCCGTGAACTTGCCGAAATTATGGACCTAGATCTGAAAAAGAAAATTGACGACCTGTCATTCGGCAACAAAAAGAAAGTCGGCATCGTGCAGGGACTGCTCCATGAACCAAAGCTAATTATCCTCGACGAACCTACCAGCGGCCTGGACCCGCTGATGCAGCAGAAATTCTTCGAGCTTATCTCAGCGGAAAACAAAAAAGGCGCAACCGTGTTCTTTTCCTCTCATATTCTCAGCGAGGTTCAGAGAATGTGCAGCCGTGTCGCTTTAATCAAGGAAGGCAAAATTATTAAGATGGAAAAGATGAGTGCCCTGCAGGAGAACAGTTACAAGCGGTTCATCATCGAAACAAAGGCGGCTGCTCCCGCGGATGCTTTTAAGCTTGATGGCGTAAGCGATTTCGAGGTAAACGGGAATGAGATCAAATTCATTTATAGGGGCAACATCAACGCCATTATGAAAAAAGTTGCCGAAACTGAACTGCGCAATATCTCGATTGAGGAGCCCGACCTTGAGGAAATCTTCCTGCACTACTATGCAAAGGAGGGCTGA
>JAYFPV010000103.1:0-10559 GCA_034927465.1 Lawsonibacter sp. | reverse complement strand
ATTCAGCTTGGTCAGACTGTTCCAGGCCAGTACTTTCTTGGCCAGGGCAATCAGCAGCTTCTGCTGGGTTTCGGTCCGCCCCACATCGGTATACCCGCTCAAATCGTTGTTTTTCCGGAACCGCGCCACCTCCATGGTTTGCTGTCCGGAAAGATGCTGCATCCCCTTGGTAAAGTGGATCGACAGATCCTGGTAGGGGTCATCATACTCCATGTCGCAGGGCACATCAAAATCCACGCCCCCAACATAATCCACCAATTTGATGAAGCCTTTCAGATTCACCTGAATGTAATAGTCGATCGGAATCCCCAGCATCCCGGAAATGTCTTTCACCCGCTGTTCCACTCCACCGGGGCCGTAAACCAGCTTTGGATTTTTTCCCTTCCCCCGATCGATAATGGTATCCCTTGGGACAGAGACCACACCTACGGTCTGGTTGGTCACATCATAGCTCATCACCATCATAGTATCGGTGCGGTAACCGTCTTTGTCTGTTCCAGCCAGAAGGATGTTGTACACCCCATCCTGTCTTACAAGACCCGGTTCCGCCTCCGAGACGGCTCCGCCTCCAACTTGGGAAGAATCCACCTTTTCCCCCGTCTGAACCGCCGGTGCCGGCGAAGCCTGCTCCGGCGGGTGAACCATCACCCGAACCCCGATGTATCCCGCTACAATCAGAGCGGAAAGCACCACCACAGTCTTATAACATCCCCAAAATGTCGCTGCAAGGAACGATCTTTTGTGCTTCCGCTCCTTACCGGGCCGAAAATCCCGTTCCTGAGACGGCTCAGTCGTCTGCCGCCCTTTCCGATGAGATACGTTGACATACTTCTGTTCCAGGACAGTTCCCTCCCCGACACAAACTCTTTATCAGTATACCGATTTCGACTCCATTCGGCAAGGGGTCCAAACAATCTTCACGAAAATTTAAAAATTTGTGTGGAAGCATTTTCCCTTAACTCTTTTTTCCATCGCCCAACCGACCCAAACCGTTGTGCCCTGCCTCCAAGTGGCCAGATGCCCTTTGTCCCAGAGTCCTGCCTGGGACTGGAGGCGACAGCATTCAAAACAAAGTGGCTACCCTTCCGGCGGCCGCTTTGCCGGTCTTCCTATGGGATAAAGCGGTAAGGCAGCACCGCACATTTCACGGCGGACGCCTCAACCGCCCTGCCGCTGTCAGAGCTTTTGGACTTGTGCGGTGCTGCCTCAAGCAATTATTTCGCGTGTAATTTCACCCAGAGAATGCACGCCGCACATGGCCATGGTGTCCGCCAGTTCAGCCTTTAGTTTGTCGGTCAGCACCCGAACCCCTTCGGCCCCACCGCCATAAACAGCCGTTATATAGGGGCGGGCCAGAATACAGGCATCCGCACCCAAGGCCAGAGCCTTACACACATCCACACCAGTGCGGATTCCGCCGTCAACCAGAACGACCAGGTCTCCCTTCACCGCATCGGCAATGGATTGCAGAACCCGGGCGGTGGCGGGCACTCCGTCCAGAACCCGACCGCCGTGGTTGGACACCACGATGCCAGCCGCCCCCGCTTCCTGGGCTTTTCTGGCTCCCTGAACGGTCATAATCCCCTTGATGAGGAACGGTACCCCTGCATACTCGATAATTTCTCGTAGCTCTGCCACCGTCTTCGGCCCGGCAGGGGGATTTAATCCCTTGAGAAAGGGCAGTCCCGCCGCATCAATATCCATGGCAAATACTTTGGCGCCGGATTCCTTGGCGGCATCCACCTTAGCAAACACAGTATCCCGATCCCATGGCTTGACCGTCGGGATCCCCCTGCCTCCGTTTAATCCAATCGCTTTGGCCGCACTGGCAAAAACCTCTGGGGCGGCTCCGTCTCCGGTAAAGGCAGCAATCCCCGCCCGGGCGCAGGCAGGCACCAAGATATCATTGTATTCCAAGTCGGTCAACTTGTCCCCGTAGTGCAGCTTCACCGCCCCCACAGGCCCAGCAAAGACAGGCAGGTCATAGGTTTGGCCAAACAGAGAAAAACTGGTATCCACCAAGACATTTTCACAGATGGTATCCATGTTCAAATAGATATCCTGCCAAGCGTCGAAGTTGCGGACGGCCACCGTACCGCTTCCCTTTGCCCCAGGACCCGGCATTGAATTTCTGCAGGCCCTGCCATTGCAAACCGGGCATGCCTTGCAATAAGGCCCACTGCATTCCCTGGCCGCCTGTATCACTTCCTGATAGGTCATACAAAAAATTCCTCCTCCCGTTTTTTTCAATCATATCGTTTCTGCCGTCAAGCGTCAAGGATAATCCAAAAGCGCCGCCGGAAAATTCCCGGCGGCGCACGGCAGTTTAACGGTTACAGGCTGGTCTTTGCCTTGGTCAACTCTTGGGCAATATTCAGCACGTGGTCTCCGATTCGCTCAAAATCGGTGAGCATTTCTGAGAAGAGGATGCAGGCTTCCTCGTTGCAGGTGCCCTCCCGCATCCGGTCCAACTGGCCAAGACGGAATTGATCCGTCATGTCGTCGATTCGCTGCTCCATCTGATCCACCTCTGCTAACCAGCCGGGCTGCCCCGCCTGATGGTGAAGCAGGTTGGAGATTGCCTCCAGCGCGATGTCCCGCATCGCACCAATTTCACTTTGCGCCTCTTGGGAAAACTCGATGTTCTTGCTTGCCAGCATCCGGGTATATCCGGCCAGGTTGTCTGCGTGATCACCGATTCGCTCGATATTGCCTGAGATGGTAAAGTAGCTGCTGACCATGGCAGAGCCCTGTGCATTGGTCTCAATGGCAATCAGTTGGGAGACATAGCGGGAAATCTCACGGTTTAAGAAATCGATATATTCCTCCCGCTCCTCTACCTGCTCCAGCTGCGTCGCATCCCGGGCCAATATGGCACGAAAACTGTCGGTGACGTTGTCCCGGGCCATAGACAGCATTCGATTCAATTCGTGACGCAGCTGGTCAATGACAATCGCCGATACGCCCAGACCGCCTTCCTTGCCGCCGGGCTGTATGGGCTTCAGGTAAGCCAGATACATTTTCCCTTGGGCTTCGGCTGGCTGAACCTGCTCAGGCAGGATTTTCCTGGCCAATACGGCCAGGTAATTGCCCAACGGCAGCAGCAGCAGCGTGGTCGCAATGTTAAAACTGGTGTGCGTCAGCGCAATCTGTCCGGCCGGCGTGCCCGGCATAAGCGCCTGCAGCGCACTACCCAGTGCCCCCGGAAGCACCAGCGTTCCGTCAATCACATGCGTAATGGGGAACAAGAGAAACAGTAAGGTGAACATTGCCGTGCCGATAATATTAAACATCAAGTGAATCATCGTAGCCCGTTTGGCATTGCGGCTTGTCCCAATGGAAGCAAGCACAGCCGTAACACAGGTTCCGATGTTCTGCCCAAACAGCACAAACACCGAATTGGAATAGACAATCACGCCGCTGTTGGCCAACGCCTGCAAAATACCAACCGACGCAGAGGAGGATTGAATCACGGCCGTAAACAGCATACCGGCCAAAATGCCAAGGAACGGGTTGGAGAAGGTAGACATCACGCGGATAAATGCCTCGGACTCCCGCAGGGGTGCCATAGATGCACCCATCATATCCATTCCAATAAACAACACACCAAGGCCTGTTAAAATCTGACCAATGTGCTGAACTTTAGGATCCTTTACAAAAACCATAAGCACTACGCCAACGAAGGCAAACAGAGGGGCTAACTCCCCCACGTCCAGCGCGATCAGCAGGCCGGTAACCGTGGTTCCGATGTTGGCTCCCATAATGATCCAAACCGCCTGGTTCAGCGTCATCATACCGGCATTGACAAACCCTACCACCATAACGGTGGTAGCGGAAGAGGACTGGATGACGGCGGTGATCACTGCGCCAACCAAAACGCCCAGAAAGCGATTTGCGGTCAGCCGCTCCAAAACTTCTTTCATCTTGCTGCCCGCTGCAGCTTCAAGCCCGGAGCTCATCATCTGCATTCCGTGGAGGAAGAGAGCCAGTCCACCTAGCAGCCCCAGAACATCTGTAATTCCCATTCTTTTCCTTCCCGAGCGGTTCCCCGCAAGAAAAAAGGCACAGTCAGCACCCGAATTCGGCGCAGATCATGCCCTGCCTCTCGCCTTTGCCTGTTTCATTCATCACAAACAGCCGACCGCTCCGCTGTCTCATTTTCTATCATTCTCAAATTACACCATTATTATTATAATGCGCCACACAATTCGCCGTCAACAGTTTTTACATAGGTTTTACAATTCTCTAACATCCCTTCCTGGGCTCCCATGCGTGCAAAGGCAGGAACCGAACGCCTTCCATTTGCTTAGAATAGGGCAGGAGTTTGGGGGGTACGCCCCGGAAGGGCAGGGATATGTAGATGCATTTGTTGTCCGTTGCGCTGTTTGCCGCCTGCGCAAATTTAGACTGTTTCGTCGTCGGTTTATCTTACGGAGTGAGGCGCACCGTCATTGGCCGTCTGAGTTGTCTGCTCATGTGTGTGATTGCATTTCTAGGCACGTTCTGCTCCATGGTCCTGGGAGAAGGGGTGGAACAGCTCATCCCAGTGCAATGGGCCAATTCTTTGGGCGGACTGATTATCTTGGGGATGGGTGTCTGGGGCCTCCTTCTCTGGCAAAAACACCGCAAAAACGAATATTCTCAGCTAAATCAGGCTTTGGCACAGCTGTCCTTTCGGAATACCATACTGCTGGGTGTAACCTTGGCCGTCAACAACATCGCGCTGGGCGTCGGCGCTGGCATGAGCGGGATGAGTCCCCTGTGGTGTGCAGCCAGCTCCATGCTGTTCAGTTTTCTCTTTCTCTGGGGCGGCAACCGCCTTGGCTGCTACCAGCTCACTCGCCATGTCGGCCAGCTGGCAGAACCTGGGGCCGCAGTACTCATGTTCGTTCTGGGCTGCTATGAGCTGTTCATCTAACAGCAAAAGAAAAGAGCCTGAAACCAATTCATTCGTTTCAGGCTCTTTTTATTTTGCACAGGTCCGCCCAAGCAACCGACTAGCTCTGCTCCTTCTGACTGGCTAAATAATCGTCATAAGCGGTTTTGCGGTCAATGAGCTTCCCGTCAGCGGCAAAGTCAAAAATCCGGTTACAGACCGTCTGGATCAGCTGATGGTCATGGGATGCCACCAGCACGTTACACTTGACGGCCTCCAGTCCCTTATTCATCGCGGCAATGGACTCCAGATCCAAATGGTTCGTGGGCTGATCCAGCATCAGTACATTTGCGCCCGACAGCATCATGCGGGACAACATACACCGCACCTTCTCGCCTCCGGACAGGACCTTCACCGCCTTATAGACCTCGTCTCCGGAGAAGAGCATCCGGCCCAGGAAGCCGCGCAGATATTGCTCCTGCGGGTCGGGGGAATACTGGCGCAGCCACTGCACCAAATTGTCGTCACAACCCTCAAAATAGGAAGTATTGTCCTTGGGGAAGTAGGAGAAGGTGGCCGTCTGGCCCCATTTTACTGTCCCCTCATCCGGCTCCATCTCTCCGGCCAAAATTTTAAACAGAACCGTGTGGGCATTCTCGTTGTCGCCCACAAAGGCAATCTTGTCCCCGTGGCCCAAGATGAAGGACACCTTGTCCAGTACCTTCACCCCATCAACGGTCTTGCTGACATCGGTGACGAACAAAATATCCTTCCCAACCTCCCGTTCGGGGGAGAAGCCCACCCAGGGATAACGGCGGGAGGAGGCTGGCATTTCGTCTACCGTCAGCTTGTCCAGCATCTTCCGCCGGGAGGTCGCCTGCTTGGACTTGGACTTGTTCGCGGAGAAGCGGGTGATAAAGTCCTGCAGTTCTTTGATCTTATCCTCATTGCGCTTACTTTGGTTCTTAATGAGCTGCTGCACCAGCTGGGAGGATTCATACCAGAAGTCGTAGTTGCCCACATACATCTTGATCTTGCCGTAATCGATGTCCACAATGTGGGTACACACCGTGTTCAAAAAGTGGCGGTCGTGGGACACCACAATGACGGTGCCCGCAAAGTCCAGCAGAAAGTCTTCCAACCAGTTGACCGCATCAATGTCCAAGTTGTTCGTGGGCTCGTCCATCAGCAGCAGGTCGGGCCTACCGAACAGCGCCTGGGCCAGCAGTACCTTCACCTTCAGGCGAGCGTCCAGGGTGGCCATGTCGTTGTCGTGCAGCTCGGTCCCGATGCCCAGCCCCTGGAGAATGCGGCTGGCGTCGCTCTCGGCCTCCCAGCCGCCCAGCTCGGCATACTCCTCCTCCAACTGGCAGGCCAGCATGCCGTCCTCGTCGGTCATTTCCTCCTTGGCATACAGGGCCTCTTTCTGCTTTCCAATGTCGTATAGCCGCTGATTGCCCATGATCACCGTGTCCATGACGTTGTATGCGTCATAGGCGTTCTGGTCCTGCTTTAAAACGGACATTCTGACTTTGGGCAGGATAGACACCTCGCCGGAGCTGGACTCCAGGTCTCCGGACAAGATTTTCAAAAAGGTAGACTTGCCGGCGCCGTTGGCGCCGATGATGCCATAGCAGTTGCCCCGGAGAAACTGCAAATCCACGTGGGAAAACAGCGGGGTGCCGCTGTAATTCAGGCTCAGGTCGGTAACAGTGATCATGTCGCGTTTTCGCTCCTTCAATAAATGGTCAAAATTGTTCGCGTATCATCTTATCATAAGGATAAGAAAAAAGGAAGGGCCTTTTCGGGAAAAATGCGCTGGTTTTCTCCTAAAAAGCGGGAAATTTTCTTAGTAGGGATGTGCAATGTGCGCAATACAAAAACGGCCCCAACCTGTTTTACGGGTCGTGGAGTGGGGAAGTACTGTTCTTCGCTGTGGACAGCGTCCTAGTCTCATGCTGGTCCCAGACCAGACGGGAATGATGGCCACGGGAATCAGCGCACCGATCCAGCCTTTCGTTTTCTTTCTTGTACCAGGCCGTCCTGAAGTTTTCATTCCCTATTCCCGAAAAAGCGGGTATACTGGAGCAAAGTATACCAAAAGGGGGCAGAAGCCATGGACATTCAATCGCTGACGGCATCTCAGCGGGCTTTTTTCCGCACCGGGGCCACGCTTGACCTCTCCTTCCGTCAAACCGCACTGGGCACACTGGAACGGGCCATTCGGGCGAGGGAGGGAGATCTTCTCGCCGCGCTGAATTCTGATCTGAACAAATCCCCGGCTGAGGGCTATCTGTGCGAGGTCGGGATGGCCTTATCCGAGCTGTCCTATCTCAAACGGCATCTTGCCCGCTGGGCCCGGACGCGGCGTGTACCCACCCCGCCCGCCCAGTTTCCGGCGAAAAGCTATATTCTCCGGGATCCATATGGCGTGGCTCTTGTCATGTCCCCGTGGAACTACCCCCTGCTGCTGGCGCTGGATCCCCTTATTGGTGCCATCGCCGCCGGAAATTGCTGCGTGGTCAAACCGTCGGCCTATGCCCCGGCTTCTTCCGCCGTCCTGCGTGATTTACTCAGCCGCTGTTTCCCTCCGGACTACGTAGCTGTCGTGGAGGGGGGGCGCGAAAAGAACCAGGCTCTCCTGGATCAAAAGTTCGACTACATCTTTTTTACCGGCGGGGTAGAAGTAGGCCGTCAGGTAATGGAGAAGGCGGCACGGCACCTCACCCCCGTCACACTGGAACTGGGTGGCAAAAGTCCCTGCGTAGTGGACGCCTCTGCCAAGCTGGACCTGGCCGCGAAGCGGCTGGTGTTCGGGAAGCTGCTCAACTGCGGGCAGACCTGCGTGGCCCCTGACTACTTGCTGATTGACCGGCGGGTGAAGCAGGCATTTCTGGACCGGGTTAAGTCCTGGATGGCCGCCATGTACGGCCACAACCCTGTGGACAATGACGGATACGTCCGCATGATCAACCGCAGACATTTTGATCGGGTCTGCTCCCTGATTGACCCTACCAAGGTGGCGTACGGCGGAAGAGCAGACCCGAATACGCAGAAGATTCAGCCCACCATTTTAGACGGAGTATCGCCCGACGACCCGGTGATGCGGGAGGAGATCTTTGGCCCCCTGCTGCCAGTGCTGGAATTTGAAGACATCCGAGAGGCAGAGGCATTTATTCTGGATCGCCCCCGGCCCCTGGCCCTGTATCTGTTTACTGAAGACCGCCAGATCCAGCGCCGCTTTCTGCGCAGCCTTCCCTTCGGTGGCGGCTGCATCAATGACACGATTCTGCACCTGGCCAACCCCCATCTGCCGTTTGGCGGGGCAGGGGAGAGCGGCATGGGCAGCTACCACGGCAAGCGGAGCTTTGACACCTTTTCCCGGGAAAAAAGCGTGCTTTGCACCTCTACCTGGCTGGATCTGCCTGTGCGCTACGCTCCCTACACTTCAGCTCAAGAACGGTTGTTTCGCCTGTTTTTAAAGTAATCCTTTTTCCTTTGGTGCTTGCAACAATTCGGGAGCTGCCCATATTCATATAGGCGGCTCCCGATGCCCGATTCGTCACAGCCCCAGGCCGTAAATTCGATTGGCGTTGTGAAAGAACACGCGTTCCCAATTTTGCTGTGGGACAACCTTCTGAATAAATCGGATGTATTCCCCTAGATTGACAATGGGCCAGTCAGTGCCAAACATGACGTCGTCCCACTGCCCGATGGCAATCAGCCAGGTGCGCAGGAGGGAGACGTAACCAGCTTGCTCTCTCATATAAGTATCCAGGTCTACCCGCCCCTCTAAAAGTCCCGACAGATCGGTGGCAACATTTCGATTCTTTTCCACCACGGCAGCGGCACAATCCAGAAACGGGTTCCCGAAGTGGCACAGCACGAATTGAGTGCGCGGATGATCGGCCGCCGTTTCGTCCAGCACCAAGGGATGGCAGTATTTCAGCTTGGCCCTGGGGTGGGCCGTCAGTCCCATATGGACGGCCACCGGCTTGTCATATCGGGCAGACAGCTCATAGATGGGCTCGTACATGGGATCAGACAGCCACACACAATTATAACCGGGATAAAGCTTCACTCCACAGCACTCGTCCCGCTTCAAATGCTCCTCTACCCGGTCCGGGAGATCGGGAATCAGCCGTTTTCCCCCTTCCATCAATGTACTGTCTAGCCCAATGCAATAATGGAACAAATCGGCTGGATAGCTGTGGTAGCTGAGTTCTAAGCTGCGGTTGCCCATAACGACTCCGTGGACCATATCCAAATCCCCATATGCCTGGCGCAGGTGACCCACTGAATTTTCGTGGCCCACCCGCTCCGCCATGGCGTCGGTTCGGGGTTCAGACGGAAACAGGTGCAGATGGGCATCGATAATCTTCATGGCTTAGTCCTTTCTTCTTGGAGGGGGTGGCCGCCCCGCCGGCCCCAAAGCTATCAGAATATTCTTTATTATAGCAGGTTTTGGGGGGCAAAAAAAGTCCTCTGACTCAGGTCAGAGGACTTTTCAATCTTATACCAGCTGGAGCACGGCCATCTCGGCCGCGTCACCCCGCCGGGGGCCAATGCGGACAATACGGGTGTAGCCGCCATTCCGGTCGGCATACTTGGGCCCGATTTCCTTAAACAGCTTATTGGTTACGTCCTCTTTGGTGATAAAGCCCAGCGCCTGACGGTAGGAAGTCAGACTGTTTTCCTTCGCCAGGGTAATCATCTTCTCAGCCACGGGAGCGACTTCCTTGGCTCGGGTGACAGTGGTCTTGATCTGGCCACTCTCCAACAGATAGGTAACCATTGCGCGGAGCATAGCTTTGCGCTGATCGGTGGTACGGCCCAACTTACGGTTCTTCAGAGACATAGTAAGCACTCCTTCGATCTCGCGTGGCGAGATCCAATTGAAATTCGTTCGTTTGGCCCTGTGGGCCTGGGATACCCGAGCGGGACGGCCGGTACACAGCCGTAGAGGAAACGGAACGTTACATACCTTCGACTCTTATCCCCGAAACGCCGGATTCCGGCGTTTTCAAATCCGTCGCCGCTGTGCCAAACACAATTTCCCGGCAAAGCCGAGCTGTTTCGGAACAGTGCAGCAGCAAAGCGCGGTCAGGACACCCCATTTGGGTAGGCCAGGCCAAGCAGCTTTGCCTTCAGCGACCACGCGCGTCTTAATTGTTTTCGTCGCTGGCCAGGGACAGCCCCATCAGGGCCAGCTTATTGATAACCTCTTCCAGCGACTTGCGGCCCAGGTTCCGGACCTTCATCATCTCTTCCTCAGTCTTTGAGATCAGGTCCTCCACCGTATTGATGTTGGCCCGCTTCAGACAGTTGTAAGAGCGGACTGACAGGTCCATGTCGTCAATGGTCATCTCCATCACCTTATCCCGCTGTGCCTCCGCCTTCTCCACCACCGTGGACTTATTGCCCATGGTTTCAGACAGGTCGGTGAACAGGGTAAAGTGGTCACACAGAATGCGCGCGCCCAAAGAAACGGCATCCCGGGCGTCAATGGTTCCATTGGTCCAAACTTCCAGGGTCAGCTTGTCATAGTCGGTGGCGTCGCCCACACGGGTGTTCTCCACAGCGTAGTTGACTTTCCGAACCGGGGTGTAAATGGAGTCTACGGGAATGACCCCAATGATGGACTGGGTCAGTTTATTTTTCTCGGCAGGAACATATCCCCGTC
>JAYFPV010000416.1:0-6801 GCA_034927465.1 Lawsonibacter sp. | reverse complement strand
CCCCGCCCCCCAGCAGGTCTTCTTCGCCCACGGCGACGCCCCCATCACGGAGCTGTTCGCCGGCACACTGAACGAGAAAGTGATCCCCGCCCATGCGCCCCTTTTTGAAGAGGTTTATGATCTGCTGGAAAACCGCATGTTATCTCCGGGCGTGGTGCTGGAGACTAAGCCAAAGGCTAGCGGAGCGGCGGCTCCCACATCTGCCGCCTTCCTTCGCCTTCAGGATGTGTCAAAGGAGCTGGAGCTGCTGATCAGCCGCAGCCGCGGGCGTCCCAACAAATCTTTGGCCAAACTGGCCGACCAGCTGCATCAGGTCATGGCGAAGTGGGGTTCCTGATGGCATCGGAAAAATGCCTACTTCCTTTGGATGGTCCGGTTCCGACCTGTATTCTTTCACTTTGGCCTGTGATGGCCGGCAAGGGGATTTCGCACCGCAAGAAAATACAGCGGCCTGTCCCGATATCTTTTTACGATTGGAGATCCTCCCATGGAAATCGACCGCAAGGAGCTGAAACGCCGTTCCAGAGAAGCGATGGGCCTCACCCATCCCCGCTTTTGGATTGTCACACTCGTCTATCTGCTGATGACGTTTGGTGTGAGCGACCTTTTTTCGTTTCTCCCCCTCCCATCGGATTCGGAAACCGGCTTCAGCACACTTGCCTTTTTTGCCACGATCTTCCTGCTGCTGTATAAAGTCGTGGTGGACTTTGGATTCGACCTGTGGTCCCTTTGGGCCAGCCGAAAACTAAATCCTGGCCTCGGCTCTCTCATTCAGGGCTTTTCTGTGGCCGGCCGGGTCATCCTGATGAAACTGCTCATTCTGGCACGAATTATGCTTTGGGCGCTCGGGCTCAGCTTTGTGGCCCTACTCCCCTTGCTTTTGATGGATTCGCTCGCCTCGTTTCCTTTTCTGATTTTCGTGGTCATCGGCCTGTTGTATGCCGTTGTCTGGGTGCTGATGCTGCGCTATGCGTTGGCCCCTTATCTGTTGGCGGACCGGCCGGACGACGGGGCGGGGGCCGCGGTCCGCCTCAGCGCGGAGCTGATGCGCGGCTGGATGTGGGAGTTGTTTCGGCTGGAATTCTCCTTCTTGGGCTGGATTCTCCTCTCGCTCCTACTTTCCTCGCTGGCATTTATTTTGTCCATGTGGCATGCCGGTGTATTTCATGCCTTGGCAACGTTCTCCGTTCAGGAAGTGCCCGAACTGTTGGCAGGCTACTCCATCTGGCAAAGCGGTCTTCCTCTGGATCTGTTTCCCCTTACCTCAGATCAGATTGATCTATACTCCCTGTACACCACGGCATCCGACAGTATGTGGACCACACTGCTTGCCGATCTGCTTGCTCTACCCCTTGCAGTCTGGCTAACCCCTTACCGCTCGGTGGCCAGGGCCGGATTTTACGATGCCCGGATTCAGCTTCAACGGGAGAGCGTGGATCCCCTTCCCCTTTAGTCTTATTTTTTGCTTCTGCGCCCCCCCGGAAATCCGGGGGGCTTTTGTACATAGTTTGGGAACATCCGTTTGACATTCGTACATATGTATGATAAAATATTGTTATGACACGATGGGATGTTGCCCTGTGCTGAAAGGAGTTTTCTTATGGCCAAACTGACTGTCAAACAGCAGGAGATTTATAATTACATTCTCTTCTTTACCAACCAGCACGGCTACCCTCCTTCGGTACGTGAGATTGGGGCCGCAGTTGGCTTGAAATCTCCCTCTACCGTCCACTTTCATATGAAGGGGTTGGCGGAGGCCGGGGTAATTGTCAAGGCTGAAGGAAAAACCCGCGCCATTTCTCTGCCCGGCGTTTCTCTGGGAACCGTCGCCGAAGAAGCGCCCTCCCAAACCAATCAGGTTCCCGTCTTGGGCAGCGTAGCAGCCGGCTCCCCTATTCTGGCTCAGGAATGCATTGAAGACTACCTGCTTTTTGATACGCAGGGACTGTCCGGCGAACATTTTGCCCTGACAGTCCGGGGCGAGTCTATGCTTAACGCAGGCATTCTGCCCGGGGATCTGGTCGTGGTCCACCGTCAGCAGGACGCGCATAACGGCGAGATTGTGGTGGCTCTCTTTGAAGATGAGGCCACGGTCAAAACCTTGTCCCGAAAAAACGGCCACACTTGGCTGCTCCCGGAAAACCCAAACTACGAACCCATCGACGGTACCAACGCTGAACTCATTGGGAAAGTCGTGGCCGTTATCCGCCGGTACTGATTTTTTAAACAAACCTCTTGGTTGCAAGCCAATCGGATGCCAAATTCCCCATCGGCAGCGATTGTCAGAGCGTTCCGCTTGTTTGCTTCTTTTTGCGGCCTTTAAAATTTTTGCCAGAAATTCAAACAAAACGGTGCGGATCTTTGTCCGCACCGTTTTTCATCATCTTATTTGTCCCTACAGAAAGAGTACTCAATCGCGCACTCCCCCGTGTTCAAAACTGGAGCCCTGCGCCGATCAGCGCAGAGAGTCCGATAAACACAATGGGATGGAGCTTTTTCATGGGGGTATACCGCATGCAGACGAACACCACCACTGTCAGGATCAAGGCAGGCCAGTGGACCATAATTGTGTGGCTTTCCACACCTCCCACCGTAAGCAGAACCGCAGCGGCTACCGTCAGACAGGCGGAGGCAATCAATGCGGTGGAAGCGGGTCGCAGACCATAAAATATGGCATCCACCAGCTTAGACTGACGAAACTTCTGTAAAAAGCCGGCAATGATGACGATTACTACAATAGAGGGGAATATCTCTCCCAACGTGGCAATCACAGCACCGGGAATCCCTGCTGTCTCAAATCCCACATAGGTGGCCATATTGATCCCCATGGGGCCGGGAGTTGATTCTGACACTGCAATCATTGTCGTCAACTTGGCATTGGTAAACCAGCCGGTGGCCTCTCCCATTCTCTGAAGAAATGGAATCGTGGCCAGCCCACCGCCTACAGAAAACAGGCCCACCTTGATAAATTCATAAAACAGGCGCAGCAACAAAATCATTTGCCCTTACCTCCCAGAACCAGGCCCGCCAGGCGGCGCACCACATAGCCTGTCAAGCCCGCGCCCAAAATCAGGAGTACTGGTGACAGTCCCACGAAAAAGGCTAGTGCCAGCACCACAAGGAAAATGCAGACGGTAGTGACATCCTTTATCGTGCTCTTCCCCAGCTTGAGCACACTGGAAGCGATCAGCGCCACCACACAGGCATTGACTCCGGCCAATGCGTGCTGCACCACGGGAAGGTCTGCAAAGTTGGTCAAAAAGGTGGCAAGCAGAGTAATAATCACAAGGGAGGGGAACACCACGCCCAGCGTGGCCAGGATTCCGCCCAGGACCCCTTTTTTCTTGTACCCAATGAAGGTGGCAGTATTCACCGCGATGATACCTGGGGTACACTGACCGATCGCATAGTAATCAGTCAGTTCCTCGTTGGTGGCCCAGCCTTTCGTTTCTACTACCTCCCGTTGGAGAATGGGGAGCATAGCCATGCCGCCTCCAAAAGTGCACACTCCCATTTTTGCAAAGGTGAAAAACAACTCAAGATACAGATCCACAACCGTCTCCTTCTTATACGTTAAACCGAAACAGGATAATATCGCCGTCCTGAACGACGTATTCCTTCCCTTCGGAACGGATTAGGCCCTTTTCCCGCGCGGCCGCCATGGTCCCGCAGGCCATCAGATCACTGTACGAGATCACCTCGGCCCGGATAAATCCCCGTTCAAAGTCAGAATGGATTTTTCCCGCAGCTTGAGGCGCTTTCGTTCCTCTCTTAATGGTCCAGGCCCGACACTCGTCCTCGCCGGAGGTCAAGTAGGAAATGAGCCCCAACAGGGTGTAGCTGGCCTTCACCAGCCGGTCCAGGCCGGACTCACTCACGCCAAGCTCATCCAAAAAAAGCTTCTTTTCCTCGGCGTCCAGCTCGGCAATCTCCGCCTCCAGCTTTGCACATACCGGGATGACCTGAGCGCCCTGGGCCTTGGCCCGCTCTTCCACCTTGCGGTAATAGTCCACGCTGTGTGGATCGGCAAAACCATCCTCATCCAGATTGGCGCCATAGATGACCGGCTTCAGTGACAGTAACTCGCAGTCGGGATACTCCTGTGCGATGTCCACCTCATAGGTCCGGGCCGATTTTCCGTCGTTGAGCCAGCCGCGCAGGCCCTCAAACACCTCTGCCTCCCGGAGAAACTTCTTATCCCCCTTGGCGGCCTTTCTGGCCTTGTCAATACGCCGATCTACCATCTCCAGATCGGCCATAATCAGCTCAAGATCGATGGTATCCATATCACGGATCGGGTCGGTAGAACCCTCCACATGGATCACATTGTCGTCATCGAAGCAGCGCACCACATGGACAATGGCGTCTGTCATGCGGATGTTGCCCAAAAATTTATTGCCCAGCCCCTCCCCCTTGGAAGCGCCCTTGACCAGGCCGGCAATGTCTACAAATTCAATCACCGCCGGAGTCGTCTTCTTGGGATGGTACATCTCAGACAGTCGATCCAAACGATAGTCGGGCACTCCCACCATGCCAACATTGGGGTCGATGGTGCAGAATGGATAGTTCGCGCTTTCCGCGCCGGCGTTGGTAATGGCGTTAAATAAGGTGCTCTTCCCCACAGTGGGCAAACCCACAATCCCTAATTTCACGGCGATTCCTCTTTCCCGTTGCTTGATTGGCAAATATAATTTAAAATATTATACCTGCTTTCCAAGCAAGTTTCAAGTGTTGATGGCACATCCTCCTCCAAGTCTTCCGGCAAGGGACGGCGCCGGTGTTCGACCGGCCCCCATTGGGGCAAAGGCAGCCGCTGCATGGCCCCGAAGGTTCTGGCCTTCAGCCCCGGGTAGCGTCCCTGAAGTTCAGTACTCAAACCCTGGATTTCCTGCCGCTGGGTGTTTCCGTTGGCGGGACATGGATTTTCCGTCACCGGCAGGTTCAGACGCCGGGCCGTGTGACGGATGAGCGACTCTCCACAGTAAAGCAGGGGACGAATTTGGGTGATTCCCGTCCGATCCAGAAAGGTGACCGGCTGAAAGCAGGACAGCCGCCCCTCAAACAGCAGCGACATGAAAAAGGTCTCAATCGCATCGTCATAGTGGTGTCCAAGCGCAATTTTGGTAATGCCCCGGGCCAGCATGGCCTCGTGCAGGGCTCCCCGGCGCATTTTCGCGCACATGGAGCAGGGATTTTTTTCCCGGCGCACATCAAAAATGATGTGATGGATCTCACTGTTTATAATAGTATAGGGAACATCCAATTCCTGACAAAACCTGGTGACGGCCGAAAAATTCATTCCCCGTCTGCCTTCGGCGTGGCCCATGTCAAGAGTAAATGCCTCCACAGTATATGGAATCGGATAAAACTCTCGCAGCTTGGCCAGCGCCGCCAGCAGCGTCAGCGAGTCCTTCCCTCCTGACACTCCAACCGCAATTTGATCGCCAGGCTGGATCATCTCATAGTCTTCCACACAGCGGCGGGTCAGCGACAGAATTTTATTCATATGGGTTCTCCTTTGACTAAAATCGGGCATCAACCTAAGAATTTTCGTCTTTTCCCTGTCATTATCGTTTGAAATTCAAAAAGAAAAAGAAAAATCAAACGTGAGATTTTATGAGATTTCGTGAGGAAAGCAGAGCATTAAAGAGATTCCTTCGGTCTAAATGGATTTTTTATAAAATAACGTTGACACTCGACCACCACCGTACTATAATACAAAATGCTCCGCTTGTACAGAAGCGGGAGGAAATAATTTTATCACAAACCAAGTGGTTGAGATAAGTAGAGGAAAATGGAGGTCTCACCTATGTCCACGTTTATGGCA
Organism: Lawsonibacter sp.; assembly: GCA_034927465.1. GTDB lineage: Bacteria > Bacillota > Clostridia > Oscillospirales > Oscillospiraceae > Lawsonibacter. The sequence continues at coordinate 974 of JAYFPV010000416.1, read as the reverse complement.
AATAAGGGGAACATCGAGCGCAAGTGGTATGTCCTGGATGCCACGGGCAAACCCATGGGCAAAACTGCTGCTCTTGCTGCCGACCTGCTGCGCGGCAAGCGCAAGCCCGAGTATACTCCCCACGCAGATTGCGGCGACTTCGTCATCATCATCAACGCCGAGAAGGCGGTTCTGACTGGCAAGAAGCTGGATCAGAAGTTATATCGCACCCACTCCGGCTGGGTAGGCGGTCTAAAAGAGGTCAAGTACCGCACTCTGATGCAGACCAAGCCCGAGCTGGCTATGAAGCTGGCGGTCCGCGGCATGATGCCCCGGAACGTCATCGCCAAGGACTCCCTGACTCGCCTGCACATCTATCGCGGCGGCGAGCACGAGCACGCCGCCCAGAAGCCCGAAGTCTGGGCTGCCGAGTAAGAGGAGGATTGCAACATGTATAAGAGCAAAAAGCCCTATTTTTACGGCACTGGCCGCCGGAAGTCCTCCGTGGCCCGCGTCCATTTGTTCCAGAACGGCACTGGCGTCATCACCATCAACGGTCGTGACATTGACGAGTACTTTGGTCTGGAAACCCTGAAGTTGCTGGTTCGGCAGCCTCTGGTTACCACTGAGCAGCTGGGCAAGGTGGATATCGTCGCCACCGTCACCGGCGGCGGCGTGACCGGCCAGGCCGGCGCGATCCGTCACGGAGTCGCCCGCGCTCTGCTCCTGGTCAACGAGGAGTATCGCCCCGCTCTGAAAGCCGCCGGCTTCCTGACCCGCGACCCCAGAATGAAGGAGCGCAAGAAGTACGGCCTGAAGGCCGCCCGCCGCGCCCCACAGTTCTCCAAGCGCTGATTTCAGCATCAAACCCTGCAGCCGCAATGGCCGCAGGGTTTTTTTATTACTTATTTTATTTCGCATTCCTACGGTGTGATGCATAATTTTGAGGTTAATAAAAAACGAAACTCCTTATATCGTACGACCATCAGCATATT
>JAYFPV010000312.1:0-4162 GCA_034927465.1 Lawsonibacter sp. | reverse complement strand
AATCGGGGGGATTCGTATGCTCACTCCACAGGAAGTGTCGGAGCGCGCCTTTCAAAAGGCGTCCTTTGGCGGATATAACATGTCTCAGGTGGACGAGTTTTTAGACTTGCTCACCGGGGACTATTCCACCCTTTACAGTGAAAATGCGGTACTAAAGAGCAAAATGAAGGTGCTGGTGGACAAGGTAGAGGAATATCGTTCCACCGAAGAAGCCATGCGGAAAGCCCTGATGACTGCCCAGCGGATGGCAGACGACCTGGTAAAGGAGGCCGAACAGAAGAAGGCCGAAATCCTTCAGCAGGCCGAAGGGGAGGTACTGCGGCGCAAGGAGGTAATCAGCCTGGAACTGGAAGCAGAAGCGTTTCGGCTCCAAAAAGCCCAGCAGGCTACCGTTGCTTTTGTGGAAAACGTGCGCGCCCTCCAAGCTGGCCAAGAAAAATTTTTGTCCGACCTCCAGAATCTTTGCCCTGAAACGGCTGTTCAGGCTTCTACGGACCCGATTGAGGAAACTGCGGAAGAAATCGACGATAATGTCCAGCGTCTGTTGGCTCAGGCCATGATGGATGCGACCGCAGAGAATTTGAAGTCCCGCCGCGAGGAAGAGGACGAGGAGGATCTGGAAGACACGGCGGAGTTCTCCCCAGTGACAGACAAGTCCGAAGAAGACGAAGTGGATGAGGATACGCCCCCCCCTGTCAAAAGCTGCCGCATTGATTTTGGCACACTTCAGTTTGGCCGGGATTACGAAATCAAATAAAATACCAATAGCGACCGCCCTGTGGGGGCGGCCGTTATTTTGGTCGGATTGTCTTTTGACGCTCAAAACGGAACATCGTCCATTTCCAGCACGGTTTTCTGAGAAAATCCCCGCGGTTTGAAATAAACCGCGGGGATTTTGCATCATTACCTTAGATAATTCAACGGATTGACGGCTGTCCCGTTGACGCGGATTTCGAAATGACAGTGTGTCCCGGTGGATCGGCCGGTGCTGCCTGCTTTGGAAATGGCCTGCCCCTTGTACACCTTTTGTCCGGCGGAAACCAGCAGAGACGAGTTATGCCCATAATAGGTCTGGGTTCCATTATCGTGAGTAATGATCACCAGATACCCGTAGGTTCCCTTATATCCGGAGAAGGTGACGGTACCGCCGTCTGCCGCTTTGACGGTTGCGCCGTAGGCCGCCTGAATGTCAATGCCCGAATGGAAGCTGTAGCTTCCAAAAATACGTCGGCCGCCGAAGTAGGAGTTGATCTTCCCCCGGATGGGCCACGAAAAATTGCCGGTGGACGCAGTCTTCGGCTTTTCCTTGGTTCCTACGGCCTTGATGGTGGCAGTGGGTTCCCGCACGGTGGTCGTGGACAAAATTTCCCGATTCTGCTCATAGCCGTTTACATAGGTAACGTTGGCCTCGACCTGAGCCTCTCCTTCCACACCTTGTGTGGTGATTTTGCTTGTCCCCTTATACATGGAACTATCTTCCGTGGTCTGTACCGGGCATTCGATAGCTTTGGTATAGACCTGGTGCTCCAGCGTTTGGACTGACAGGGTGGGGACCAGCTCTTTCACGTCAAGCACGTCTCCAATCATCAGCCGGTTAATATCCACTCCCGGGTTCAGCGCCTGCAAATCGCTCACCGACATGTCATTGGCATACGCAATCCCGTTGAAGGTGTCCCCCTTGGCCACGGTATAAGTGGTCTCTCCGGTAGAGTTCGCCTCCAGCGCGGTGAGCATCTCTTCCATTGTCATCAGAGAATCGGCCTTGTAGACATAATTGATGGACACATTTTCCACAAAAGCCGCCGAGATGGTGTTTTCCGTCACATATTGGTTCTTCAGCTCTTCCAGCATCTCGTTAAGAGCATCTTCGTCTTTGATCACACCCACAGACCGCCCATCTACAAGTACCTGGCACTTCCGCAGGTGGTCGCTGGCTTGATTCAGCTGACTGAAAAAATAATCCTCAATCTCGGTCTTTTGTGTGATATCGGTCTTCAATGTCAGGGCAAATTGGTAGTCGACGCTGCCCTTCACCTGATAATCATAGCCCAGCAGGGTAGAGCCTTCTTGCTCTACCTCTTGAATGGCTTCATCCACCACACCCCGGTCCGCCACCACTCCCACCGGCTGGCCATCCACTGTGACAGCATAGCTGGTGGAATACAGGGTTGTCAATGTCAGTGCCATCCCCAATGCGGCTGAGACCCCTAAAAAAGAAATGGGACCCACCATCCGATGGACGGCCAGTGCGCCATGTGCAATATGAGCGGCTCGGCGGAAGTGAATTCTGCCCCACTCTTTCAGTGCTCCCCATTGAATGGCAGCCTGGCGGCGGCGTGCGTCCCAAATCTCTCTGCGGATCAGCGGCTTTCTTTTTTTCGCTCGATTGTTCTCAGCCGCCTGGGAGGGCGTTCCTTTTGGCTTTTGTTCCAATAATCTATTCATGCGTTCCCTCACTGTGTATCGGCTTGCTTCCAGTGAAATGACAATCTATACAAAAAGGTTACAAAACGGTAACAAGTGTAATATACACGTTTTTTTTCATTCCGTCAATCCTTTTCCTGCAATATGAGAAACGTTTTCTTTCCCGGGTAAGGCAAATTCACACAGAAACACACAATCAATATCTGGTAGACAATGAGGCACAACATGCGAGATAAACACAAAAAGCAGAACAGCCGCCCCTCCGCCATATGGCTGGGGGACGGCAATTTCGTCAAAATTACAGGCGTTGCTCTATCACCCGTTTCGCTTATAGGAGAAGCACCCGCAGGGTAAACGTCAGCGTCATCACAACAATGCCTAGACTGGCGCAGACATCCAGCACCACAGCCCGGCACGACTTCCGGCGGCGGCGAGGCCGCATCTCCTGCAAAACGGGCTGCTCCCACACCGATTTTTCCTTCTCAATGGGCAAATATAATTCCTCTGGCTGGGGCTGTGGAGCCAAGCTGCCCTCCTGCGCCAGCATCTGCTTACGCCGATATTCCTCCAGGTCAATCACGTTGTCCTGATGGCGGATAAACTGATTTGTGTTATAGTAAATGGTCTGCATCCGTTTCCCCCCTGTTTTGGCCTTTTCAGGTATAGAATATCGCCGTTTGCGTCCAAAAAAACGAACTTTCCCCCAATGTTTGGACTCTTAAAAACAAATGTTCTAATATAGAAATACAACAAACGTTCGATTTTGTCAAGCATTTTTTTGAACGTTCTCTCTGTTTTTTTGTTGGCCGCTGCGGAGAAGAGGGTTGCGCTGCGTTTTCAGGGCACCCGCGCGGTTTTTTGTAGAAAGTCGTTGCGTTTTTTTAAAAATGGGGGTATAATACTGCGTCTGAGTTGTAATCTAAGATTTGAGGTGCAAATACCGTGCGGAACGAAAATTTACGCAATGTAGCCATTATTGCCCACGTTGACCATGGCAAAACCACGCTGGTCGACGAGATGCTGAAACAGTCCGGCGTTTATCGGGAAAACCAAGCCGTCATCGAGCGGGTCATGGATTCCAACGACCTGGAGCGCGAGCGGGGCATTACGATTTTGGCAAAAAATACCGCCGTCCAATACGGCGATGTAAAAATCAATATTGTGGACACACCGGGCCACGCCGATTTTGGCGGCGAGGTGGAACGTATTTTAAAAATGGTCAACGGCGTCATTCTACTGGTAGACGCCGCAGAAGGTCCTATGCCTCAGACCCGCTTCGTGCTGAGCAAAGCGCTGGACCTGGGTCACCGCGTCATTGTGGTGGTCAATAAGATTGACCGTCCCGACCAGCGGGTGTACGAGGTAATTGACGAGGTACTGGAGCTGCTGTTGGATCTGGACGCCTCGGACGAGCAGTTGGACGGCCCCATGCTGTTCTGCTCCGGCCGGCAGGGCACCGCTTCCGTCCAGCCTGATGTGGCGGGCAGCGACCTCAAGCCTTTGTTTAAAACCATTGTAGATTATATTCCGGCCCCGGATGCCGATGTCGACGCCCCCTTCCAGATGCTGGTGTCTTCCATCGACTATAACGAGTTTGTGGGCCGGATTGCCATCGGCCGCATTGAGCAGCGCACTTTGAAGCAGAATCAGTAGATCGCCGTTTGAAATAACCATCATCCCGAACACTTTCTCCGCAAGGCAAAGCCCACCGCAATCTATGAGTTTGAGGGTCTGGCAA
>JAYFPV010000244.1:0-3730 GCA_034927465.1 Lawsonibacter sp. | reverse complement strand
GGCGCGGTCTTTTTCACAAAAGAGGTCAGAGTCTTGCCCGGTCCAATCTCCACAATCGTATCCACGCCGTCCTGTTCCATGGCCCGGATGGTGTCCTCCCAGTAGACGGAGGACTGCACCTGTCGCTCCAGCAGAGTTGGGATGGTATCTCCCGCCTCCATGGGTGCCCCCTTGCAGTTGAAATAGACAGGCAGCTTCTGGTCATGGAAGGTTATGGTTTGAAAATAGGCAGCCAGCGCATCCCCGGCTGGCTTCATTAGTCTTGTGTGAAAGGGACCGCTCACCTTCAGGGGCATGCAGCGCTTGGCGCCCAGCTCTTTCGCCAGCTCCCCGGCCCGTTCCACGGCGGCCCGCTGGCCGCCGATCACCAGCTGCCCGGGGCAGTTGTAGTTGCAGATCTGAACCACGCCCAGTTGAGAAGCCTGATCACAGGCGGATTGCAGCGCAATCCGGTCCAGCGCCAGAACTGCTGTCATGCCGCAGTCCAGCCCCGCAGCCGCCTTATCCATGGCACGACCCCGGAATGCCACCGTTTTTAACGCGGTATCCCGGTCAAATACCCCGGCGGCATACAGCGCGGAGTACTCCCCCAGGGACAGGCCGGCTGCCGCGTCGGGGTGAATGCCCCGCTCCGCCAGCAAGTCGGTAACACCAAGGGCAAAGGCCACCATGCAGGGCTGGGTAAACCGGGTCTGGGCCAGCTGCTCCTCCGGTCCCTCAAAGCACAGCCCTTTCAGGTCAAACTCCACCGGCGCGCCATCCAGCACGGCCCGGAACGCTGGATACTGCTCATAGAAGTCCCGGCCCATTCCAACCCTTTGGCTTCCCTGTCCGGCATACACAAACGCCAATTTCATGTTCAACCCTCCCGGGCCAGCCGCTCTATCGTGGCGCGGCTGTCGGAGCAGAGCTCCTCCAGAATGGTGCGCAGGGGGCGAATCTCATGGAGCATCCCCGCCACCTGGCCCGCCATCAGCGAGCCGGTCTTGGTGTCGCCGTCGAATACTGCCCGGCGAAGGGAGCCCAACGTATACCGCTCCAGCTCCATCTTGTCCGCCCCGGCCCGCTCCCGGCTGAGGTACTCCCGCGCCATCTGATTTTTCAGAATGCGGACGGGGGCGCCCACGGTGCGCCCGGTGACGGTGGTATCGTTGTCCTTGGCGTTCAGAAGTGCCTGCTTGTAATTGGCATGAATGGGGCATTCTTCGCTGACCAGCAGGCAGGTGCCAATCTGGGCACCACAGGCTCCCAGCGCAAACACAGCGGCCAGCTGTCTGCCACTGGCGACGCCGCCCGCCGCGATCACCGGCAGGTCAGTAACTGCGCAAATTTGGGGTACCAGTGCCATGGTGGTCAGCTCTCCCACATGTCCGCCGCTCTCGGTTCCTTCCGCGATAAAGCCATCCACTCCCATGGGAGCCAACCGACGCACCAAGGCGGTGGCGGAGACCACAGGAAATACCTTGATCCCCGCTTCCTTCCAGGCTGGGATAAATTGGCTGGGGACTCCTGCTCCGGTAGTCACCACCTTGACGCCTTCCTCCACCACCACCTTTGCCATGTCCGGGGCGGCGGGGTTCATCAGCATAATATTGACGCCAAATGGCGTTTCACCCACCAGCTCCTTGCAGCGGCGAATGTGGCTGCGCAGGGTCTCGGCATCCATGCCGCCAGCGCCGATCAGGCCAAGCGCCCCGGCGTTAGATACGGCCGCAGCAAATTCTCCGGTGGCGATATTGGCCATACCGCCTTGAATCAGGGGGAATTCGGTTCCAAGCAATTCGTTTAATCTCATCTGTTTTCTCCTTACCAGCGCAGCAGGGCTCCCGCCCAGGTCAGACCGCCACCGAAGCCGACGGCGAGTATCCGCATTCCGGGCTTCAGCGTTCCGGCCAGAGCCAACTCATCCAGTGCGATGGGAATGCTGGCCGCCGACGTATTGCCGTAGCGATCCATATTTTTATAGAACAGGCCCTCCTGCGCGTTCAGCTTTCGGGACACATGGTCGATGATTCGAGCGTTGGCCTGGTGGCAAATGACCAGATCCAGGTCGTTGATACCGCAGCCCTCTGCCGCCAGCAACTGCGTAATGGACTGCTCCACTACTTCCACGGCAAACCGGAATACAGACTTGCCGTCCATATGGACCGCTGCCACTTCCAGCCCGGGGCCCTGCACCCGAATGCTCTCGGAGTCCCCTCGGGATCCGAACACCGTGTGCCACACAGCCCCCTCTTCCCGGCGGAGCACCGCGGCCCCCGCTCCGTCTCCGAAGAGAACGCAGGTATTCCGGTCGGTCATGTCCAACACACGGCTGATGACCTCCGCGCCCACCAGCAGGGCATAGGGCCGCTTGCAGTCGTCCAACAGCGCATGGGCGGTTTTCATGCCGTAAAGGAAACCCGCACAGGCGGCATTCAAATCAAAGCAAATGGTATCCTCCTGCAGATGCAGCTGCCGCTGCAGCAGACAGGAAAAGGATGGGCTTGCATAGTCGGGGGTAAAGGTGGCCACCAGACACACGCCGATCTCCTCAGGGGTCACTCCAGCCCGGTCCAGTGCCTGCCGGGCCGCCCGCTCGGCCAAATCCAGCCCGGTTTCCTCGGCGCAGAAACAGCGGTTATGGATGCCGGTCCGGCTGTACACCCACTCGTCGCTGGTGTCCAAAAACCGGCTCAGTTCCTCATTGGTCACGACCCGCTTGGGCAGACACCGCCCGGTGGACAGAATCTTAGGTGCGCTCATGCGTCCTCCTTCCTTGCCGGAGGCAGACCCTGCCCTAGGCTGCGGAACATTTGATAGCGCTGCTGGGCCAGTACCGGCCCTTTTCGTTTCTCCAGCACGGTCAGTTCTTTGTTCAAGGCCGTGTCCACGGTACGAAAGGTCGCCGCCCAGTCGGTGTGGGCGCCGCCTTCCGGCTCCCGCAGGACGCCCTGGACAATCCCGCCCCGGCGCAGATCCTGGGCGGTCAACTTCATGACGGAACAGGCCTCTGCGCTGCGGGAGGAATCCTTCCATAAAATGGAGGCAAACCCCTCGGGCGAGAGCACCGAATACACTGCATGCTCCAGCATCAAAACCCGGTTGGCCACGGCCAGGGCCAGAGCTCCGCCGCTGCCCCCTTCGCCGGTGATGACAGCGATGACGGGGACGGTCAGGGAGCTCATCAGCGCCAGACACTGGGCAATGGCCTCTCCCTGGCCCCGCTCCTCCGCCTCTTTCCCTGGATAGGCCCCGGGGGTATCCACAAAGGTGATGACCGGACGGCCAAATTTCTCCGCCTGATGCATCAACCGCTGGGCCTTGCGGTAGCCCTCCGGCCCAGGCATGCCAAAATTGCAGCGGAGGTTCTCCTCCAGATTTTTTCCCTTCCGGTGCCCAATTACCGTGACCGGACGGCCATGGAAGCGGGCGATACCCCCCAGAATACTACCGTCTTCGCGGCACTGGCGGTCCCCCCGCTGCTCAAAGAAGTCGGTAAACAGAGCATCAATATAGTCCACAATTCCGGGCCGCCCCGAATTGCGGGCAAGCTTCACTTTCTCCTCGGGAGTATATCGGCTCATGTGCGCCCTCCCTTCTCATGCAGTGCCAGCAGCTGGGCCAGCACATCCCGCCACTGGTCTCTTGGTACGATACGATCCAGGAAGCCATGTTCCAGCAGATATTCGGCTCGTTGAAAGCCCTCGGGCAGCTTCTCTCCGATGGTCTGTTCAATCACACGCGGCCC
>JAYFPV010000126.1:0-2559 GCA_034927465.1 Lawsonibacter sp. | reverse complement strand
GTCAGGTGGATCTGGTCCACGACAGACCGGATCTGGAGGGCATGGCAAAAGCGGCCGCCGATCCCAGGGCCAAGGCGGTACTGATCCAGCGCTCCAAGGGCTATTCCACCCGTTCGTCTTTGTCGGTACAGGAGATCAGCGAAATGTGCCGCATCCTCAAAGCCGTCAATCCGGCTGCTGCTGTTCTTGTTGACAACTGCTACGGAGAATTTGTCGAGACTATTGAGCCAACCCATGTGGGCGCCGATTTGGTGGCAGGCTCTCTCATTAAGAACCCGGGAGGCGGTCTGGCCCCAACCGGCGGATACCTTGCCGGCCGACGGGACCTGGTAGAGGGGGCCGCGATGCGGCTGACCGCCCCTGGTATCGGAGGAGAATGCGGCTGCACATTAGGTCAAAACCGCCTGCTGTACCAGGGACTGTTTTTGGCGCCCCATACGGTGGCGCAGGCACTGAAAACTGCTGTTTTTGCTGCAAACGTCATGGAACTTCTGGGTTATGAGACGGAGCCACGCTCCGATGTGCTCCGCCACGATATCATTCAGATGATTCACATGAAGGAGCCTGAGGCACTGAAACGATTCTGCAAGGGGATTCAATTCGGCGCGCCCGTTGATTCCTATGTCACGCCGGAGCCCTGGGACATGCCGGGATATGACTGTCCGGTCATTATGGCGGCAGGGGCCTTTATTCAGGGGGCCTCCATCGAGCTGTCCGCCGATGCCCCCATGCGGCCACCCTATACGGTCTATCTCCAGGGTGGACTGACCTTTGAGTCAGGGAAACTGGGCGTTCTGCTGGCGGCCCAGGCGCTGCTGGAATAAGAAAGATATGGGGCTCTGCCTTGATCCGTCATAGGTCAAGCCGCGACGGTCATATTCTTACCTTATCAGGGGGTGAGAGGATGACCATGCGGCCGTGGAGAAGGGAATTGGGCCGCCGTCTGCGCGGAAGCCCCCGTTCATCCTGCAGTCGAGAACCACTTCGGGGCGGCATTCCCCCAGCGGTGGTGACGCTGGTGGTCGGACTGCTGTTGGCTGGCGCAATCATCGGACTGCTGGAAGCCAGACTGCGGCCAATCGTGTCCGAAGCGGCGCAGGCGCAGACAAAAAACTCCATGACGGCGGTTTTGGAACAGGCAGTGGTTGCTGATCTTGCCGAGCGAAAGATCAGCTATTCCGATTTGGTCGCCATCCAGCGGGATCAGAATGGAGCCATAACATCCTTGACCACCGACATGGCGTCGATGAATCTGCTCCGGGCCGAATTGATCACCGATGTGTTAGAGGCGTTGTCTCATGTGGATACCTCGGACATCAAAATCCCACTGGGCAGCCTGCTGAACTCGGAATTGATCTGGGCCAAGGGCCCGGTTCTGCGGGTTCGTTCCATGTCGGTGGGCACGGTTTCCGCCGAGTTTGAAAGTGAATTTTCCGCTGCTGGAGTCAATCAGACCCGTCACCGCATATGGCTGAAGCTGTCCGTTCCCATTACAATTATGCTGCCCAGCGGCTATGTGGATGTCCCGGTGGACACCAACCTTTGCGTTGCGGAGACGGTCATTGTGGGCCAGGTGCCCGACACCTATCTGCAATTCGGCGGCTCGGACTCAAGCTAACTAAAGAGGAATCACAATGAACGCTTTCGATACCCTACCTTGGTATATCATCAGTCTGTTTCAGTACATGGCAGAGATGCTTCCCTGTATGGGCGCTGCGCTGATTGTCTTTGTCCTGTTCCGTCCAGCCCAAAACAGAAAACTGAAAGCAAAAAATTTGGTCAGCGGTCCTTGGCGTGAGGGAGCATTGCTTTTGTTCGTTATGTTTGTGGCCGGTCTGGCTGCACTGACGCTGTTTCCGGCTGGCTTTTGGAGACGTGTCATCCATTCTCTTAGGCTGCCAGAATTTCGGACGCTGGGGCTGGATTTGGCCGCGCTGTACCCTTCATGGGAAGAAACCGCGCAACGATTGGCCGACTGGCGCAACGTGCTGTTACCCTTTCAGGAGATTCGCCGGGCCCTGCGTCATGGCTCCTGGCTGATGTTTATCCAGTTGGGGAACATCATGATGTTTCTGCCGGTCGGTTTTCTTGTTGCCCTGCTGTACCGGCGGGCCAGGTGGTGGAAGTCCATGCTGATTGGTTTTTTGGCGTCTGTGTTTGTCGAGTCAACCCAACTGTTTATCGGACGGGTTACAGATATCGACGATGTGATACTAAATACCACCGGGGCGCTGGCCGGCTTTTGGCTGTTCTGGCTGCTGCGTGCTCTGTTTCCCCGCGTGATCTCCAAATTTCAATGCCATGAGAGAAAGGACACCCAAAATGGAATACTTGGCTGAGATTGAACGACTGCGCCGTGAGTTGGAGCGGGCCAGCTATGAATACTACGTGCATGACGCGCCCTCCATAACCGATTATGAGTACGATCAAAAGCTTCGCCGGTTAGAGGAACTGGAGCAGGCCCACCCGGAGACCATTACACCAGATTCGCCCACGCAGCGCGTGGGGGGACAAGCGCTGGAATCCTTTTCGCAGGTTGAGCACAGGGTTCCGTTGGAA
>JAYFPV010000249.1:0-5540 GCA_034927465.1 Lawsonibacter sp. | reverse complement strand
TTTTTCTTCAAGAATCGTTTTGACCAAAAAACCACGAATTGTTAAGGAGTTGTGTACATGAAAAAACTGTTCCGTGCGATGCTCTGTGCCGCCCTTCTGACCGTGGCCGTCAGCATCCCCGCCTTTGCTGCCGATCGTCAGGCTCCCCAGCAGCAGGGAGATTTTTCCGTCCTTGTCAATGGCGAATACGTCACCTTTCCTGACGCCACGCCCAAAATTCGCGACAGCCGTTCCTGCCTGCCTTTCGTGGCTGTCTTCGAGCAGCTTGGGTTTGCAGAGAAGGACATGACTTGGGATGCGAGTACCTCTACAATTACCGCCACCAAAGGTGACACGACCATTGCGCTAACCATTGGAAAAGCCCAAATTACACTGACCAAAGCTGGTCAATCCACCACCATTGACGCCGATGTAGCCCCCTATATTGACTCCGCTGCCAACCGCACTTATGTCCCCTTCGGTCTGGTTGCAGACGCGCTGGGTTATAAGGTTGGCTGGGATGCCCAACAGAAAACCGTCATCATTGACGACGTGGATTCTATTCTGGCCGCCAACACCGCGACTTACACGGTGATGGACAAATACATGGCTTACAGCAAGAGTTTTTACGAGAAGAACCAGAATGTCACTGGAAGCTATGCCATGAATCTTGCCACGACTGGCAGCCAGGACACTGCCTTTGCTTTCGACATGGACGGCAGTTACAAGATGCTCACCTCCGGCGCCACCGCTTTCCAGTTCGAGACCGACATGACCATGAATATGACCGCTTCGGAACAGGTTCTCTCCCCCGAGGACAAGGCCATGTTCCCCATGGCCATTGACTTTGATATGCGCGGCGATATGTCGAACGGTATCTTCTACTTCCAGTCCGGAGCCATGGCCAAACTGATGGGGCAGCCGGATCTGGCCAACGCCTGGTACAAACTGGATCTGGCCTCTATGTTCGACCAGATGGAAAACGTGATGGGCATGAACTACGCCTCTTTGATGAAGTTGAGCCTGAACAGCATGAACATGAGCTTTAAAGATTCTCTGAATTCCATGCTGCGTGTGATGCCGTTGACCAGCGTTGACCTCACCACCGCCGATTACCTGGCCCAGCTCAACACACTGTTGGCCGACAGCTCCTTCCAGACGTCCGGTTCCACCTATGTCAGCACGTTGAACCAAGACGGAATGGTGATGAAATTCACCCTGTACACCAGCAACTCCAAGGTAACCGGTTACGCGGTCCAAATGACCGGCAACGACCCCACCTACGGCGCGGTTGAAATGACCGCCGCCATGAAGGATAACAAGTTGAATGTGTCGATGACCATGAACATGGCCATCCCTGTGGAAACAGGTTCCGCCTCTTCCATGACACTGAAATTAACCATGGACGGTACCTACAAGGCTACCACCGAGCAGCCCGCTACCCAGCCCCCTGCGGATGCCTCAATCATCGACCTGAGCCAGATGATGAGTTCGGCGGCTTCGGAGCTCTAGTCTCTCGCTTTTGTCAACCTGATTTCACGGAAATGATAACATACAGCGCCGTCCCAACCGGGGCGGCGCTGTATGTTTAGCTATTCAAAAAAGTCCCCCGCAGGCGGCGGAATCAGATTGAAATTCGTCATTTTCAAGGACATGTGCCTTAGAAATGACATTTCTCAAGCAAGCTGTGCCGACTTTTCCGCAAGAAATCGAGGCAAAGCTTGCTTGACTGCCCATTCGAACCAGTGGCAACGCCACTGGTTCGATCGTATTTAGCGCCGTCCCGGTTGGGGCGGCGCTGTCGTTTCTAATTTTGATTATTCCTCGGAAAGGGGCATCGGGGCGGCCACCTTGGCTGAATCTGAGACTGTATACGCCTGGGCAATGGCCTCCAGGGCAATGTCCTGTTCCCCGATCAGACTAGTAACCTGTTCCAAGCACTTGCCAGCCCTGTCCAGCTCGCCGGCCGCATGGGAAACGGTGGACTCCACCTGACTGCGCAGCGCGTCGTACTCCCGCTCTACCTTCTGCATCCACTGTTCCATCTGGTAGCGGAGCTGTCTGGCATGCTGCTCCGCCTGCTCCTGCACCGCCTGTGCCCGACGGTGGGCTTCCAGCTCCACCCCTGCGGTGCGCTCCTTAACCGCGGCGTAGGCGGCGGCGTCCGGCTCCAGTGTGGTCGCCTTTGCCTTCCACTCCTCCGCCTCCCGGCTGGCACGGTCCAGCTCTCCGGCTCTCTGACTGCATTCCGTGCGGCTGGAAGACAGCGCAATGTTGGCCTGCTCCAGCTGGGCGCGCAGTTCTTCATTTTCCTGCTGAAGTCGGCCCAGTTGCTCCTGCTGCTGTGCCAGATCAGCATTCTGCCGACTCAGCGTATTCTGGGCCTCGTCCAGACTCTGCTGCAGCTCCTGCTGTCGCTGCGCGGCCTCTTTCGAGGCGTTTTCCAAATAAGTCAAAACGTCCTGACGGTTGAACCCGCCGAACATAGAGCTGCGGAACTGATGGTCCATGGGGATACCCCTCTCTTAAAACGCCCAAATGGCGGCGGATTTTGTCATATTCAGAATTATTTTAACACAGCCTTTCTTCAATTACAATCTTTTCCCTCACGTTCTTGGAAAAACGGCTGATTTTCAGGGCAACTTGCCTGGAATTCATTGACTGGAATTCCAGGGAATGATATACTAACATAGTTTCGAATCATTTTTCAGGTGAGGTGTCCCGATGATGTGGTGCTCCAACAAGTGGAAAGACTACGAATTGATCGACTGCGGCCGCGGAGAAAAGTTGGAGCGTTGGGGCGATCAGCTGCTGGTACGGCCCGATCCCCAGGCCATCTGGAGCACCCCAAGGACCCATCGCGGCTGGAAAGTCAATTCCGGCCGATACGCCCGCTCCTCTTCCGGGGGCGGCCAGTGGCAGAACAACTCCATGCCGGAGCGTTGGACGGTGTCCTACGAAGGTCTGATTTTTAACGTCAAACCCATGAATTTCAAGCATACCGGCCTGTTCCCCGAACAGGCCGCCAATTGGGACTTTGCCCGGGATCAAATTCAGCGGGCTGGCCGGCCGGTCAGTGTGCTGAATCTGTTTGCGTATACCGGCGGAGCCACCGTTGCCTGCGCCGCGGCGGGTGCCAGCGTCTGCCACGTGGACGCGGCAAAAGGGATGGTTCAGTGGGCCAGGGAAAACGCCAAATCCTCCGGTTTGGAAAACGCCCCCATCCGTTGGATCGTGGACGACTGCGGCAAATTTCTGGAGCGGGAAATCCGCCGTGGCCGCACCTATGACGCCGTGATTCTGGACCCCCCGTCCTATGGACGCGGTCCCACCGGCGAGGTGTGGAAGCTGGAGGAAAACCTCTTCCCATTTGTAGAACTGGTCTCCGCCGTACTGTCCCCCGAGCCGCTGTTTCTCATTTTGAACTCCTACACCACGGGCCTGGCCCCCAGCGTCATCACGTATATTCTGGAGACTCTGATCTCCAAGAAATTAGGCGGACATACCGTCTCTGACGAGCTGGGTCTCCCCGTCACCGAAAGCGGGTTGATCCTTCCCTGCGGCGCCACCGGACGGTGGACCCGAACTTAGCCGAGTTACAGAATCAGAAGTCAGGTGTCTTCTCTTGCATAAGGACCATTGTATTGGGCAGAAAGGATGATCGCGATGAGTAACTACTACGCAGAAAACCTCAATTCCCAAAAGCTGTTTCAGGTTTATGATACCGCCATTCCCCGGGTCAGACAGTATTTCGATGCTGAAATCGATTTTGTGCGCCAGCGTCTGAAGGGGCATGAACACGTGCTGGAACTTGGTGCGGGGTATGGCCGCATTGTCCGGGAACTGGCCCCATATTGCGCCTCCATTGTCGGGATGGATATCTCAGAGGAGAGCGTACATCTTGGAGCCTCCTATTTGCAGGACTTTCCAAATGCCGATATGATCGCCATGGATGTCCATGAGATGAACTTTTCCCACCCCTTCGATGTGATTTTGTGCCTGCAAAACGGTCTTTCCGCCATGCGGGCAGACGACGCTGTAATTCAGCGGGTTCTGTCCTATTTGGCTCCAGGCGGCACAGCCTATTTCAGTACCTACAGCGCCAACTTCTGGGATCATCGCCTGGCTTGGTTCCAGGAACAGGCCGATAAGGGGCTGTTGGGCGAGCTGGACATGGAGCAAACCAAAAATGGGGTCATCGTCTGCAAGGATGGCTTCCGGGCAACAACCCATTCTCCTGCGGATCTTGAATCCATCGGTCGGAATTCCGGCCTTGCCTATGAAGTAACTGAGGTGGACGAATCCAGTCTGTTTCTGATTCTTCATAATCCGGGCTAACCCTCGTCCCTTCGTTCATATGGGACACGCGGCACCTGACTTCTGATTTCTAACCGCTGATTGACGCATGCGAGGTAACACACATGAGCAACCCCATCATCCAAACCAAAGACCTTTATTTTTCTTACACCACGGCGGAAGGCGTGGCCCCCGTTGTCCTCAATGGCGTGGATCTCTCCATTGAGGAGGGCTCCTTTGTGGTCATTCTAGGTCACAACGGCAGCGGGAAATCCACCCTGGCCAAGCATATGAACGCTATTCTTCTCCCCTCTGGGGGCGCGGTCTATGTGGACGGCATGGACACCGCCGATGAGTCAAAGCTGCTGGACATCCGCCGCACCGTGGGCATGGTGTTCCAAAATCCGGACAACCAGATCGTGGCCAACGTGGTGGAGGAGGATGTTGCCTTCGCGCCGGAAAATTTGGGCGTCCCTCCCGCTGAAATTCGGACGCGGGTGGACGACGCGCTAAAGACGGTTGGAATGTATGAATTCCGGGAGCACGCCCCGCACCTGCTGTCCGGCGGCCAGAAGCAGCGCATTGCCATCGCCGGTGTCATCGCCATGCAGCCGCGCTGTATCGTTCTGGATGAGCCCACCGCCATGCTGGATCCCATTGGACGCTCCGACGTGCTGCACACCATCAAGGAATTGAACCGGAAAAGCGGCGTAACCGTGGTCTTGATTACCCACCATATGGATGAGGCCGCTCAGGCCGACCGTCTGGTCGTTATGGCGAAGGGAACTATTGTGGCGGACGGGACTCCAAAGGCCGTATTTTCCGATGTGGAGGGCCTGAAAGCCGTTGGCCTTGCAGTTCCCCAGACTACCGAGTTGCTGTGGCAGCTGCGGCAGGAAGGTCTTGACGTCCCTCTGGACGCGCTCAGTGACGAGGAGTGCGCGGCGGCATTGAAAAATTTGTTCGCACCCGCACACGATGTGCGTGTTTGACCCGCAGGTATGCGGTTGAAGCGGACGGGGCAAGCCCGCCTCAGAACCTGCTCCGCCCAGGGCGTGACCGTTTGGCATGCACCAATTCTCATAAGGATGGAACTCAATGGACGCAATCATTGAAACAAAACAGCTCTCTCATATCTACTCCGCCGGTACTCCTTTCGAGCGCGGTGCGCTGATTGAGGTGGATTTTTCCGCCTATGAAGGCGAATATTTAGGGATTATCGGCCACACCGGTTCGGGCAAGTCCACCCTGATTCAGCACCTGAA
>JAYFPV010000421.1:0-1999 GCA_034927465.1 Lawsonibacter sp. | reverse complement strand
AGAACCGCCGGTTTTAACACCGTGGATATTGCGTCTCTTTCCGAGGGAAGCAAACTGGTCACCATTCTTTTGATGTTTATCGGAGCCGCCCCCGGAGGCACGGGCGGAGGACTTAAGGTTACTACATTTGCGGTTATGGGCGCCGCAGTGTTCGCCTCGCTTAAGGGGCGGGAAGATATTTCCATTGGGCACTTCCGCTTGGAGGCTGAAACACTGCGCCGCGCCTTCTCCGGGGTGGCGGTCTATCTGGCCATGACAGTGTCTGGCGTCCTTGTCCTGTGTGCGCAGGGCCAGCCGCTTACCGACTCCACCTTCGAGTGCTTTTCCGCCATTGGAACTGTGGGGCTTTCCACCGGCATCACCGCCACGCTCTCCCCACTGTCGCGCATTGCCATCATCCTGCTGATGTATGCGGGGCGCGTGGGCAGCCTGTCCGTTTTTATGGCGGTGGCAAGGCAAACCAACTGTGGGAAACTAAGAAATCCGGTTGGCAAAGTGGTTGTAGGTTAATGAGAAAGGATAAATGGAATATGAGATCAATGCTTGTAATTGGGGCAGGGCGTTTTGGAAAAAACCTTGCCATAAAGCTTACCGAGCTTCATAATGAAGTAATGCTTGTAGATGTGGATGAAGATTCGGTTCAAAAGCTGGAGCCGTTCGTCACGCGGGTACAGATCGGCGACTGTATGGATAAAGATGTACTCGGGGCTTTGGGCGTGCGCAATTTGGACGTATGCTTTGTCTGCATTAGTGACAATTTCCAATCGTCCATGGAAATTACTTCTCTGCTCAAAGAACTTGGGGCTCCGTATGTGGTTGCAAAGTCCGACCGGGAAATTCACGCCGATCTGCTCAAAAAAATCGGCGCCGACGATGTGGTATATCCCGAACGGGATATGGCACAGCGTACAGCAGTCCGCTATTCGGCACGCGGAGCGTTTGACTATATCGAGTTGTCCCCGGAATATGCCATCATGGAAATTGAGGTCCCTGGCAATTGGATTGGGCAAAATGTTCGGGAGTTGGACATTCGCATCCGGCACCGCGTGAATGTGATCGGGGTGCGGGAAGGCAGACATATCCTTCCTTTGATCAGCGCCGATCATGTGTTTCGCGCGCAGGAACATATCATCGTAGCGGGCGAACAAAAGGATATTCTAAATATAATCAACAAAAAATAGCAGAGATCTGGAGGGGTTCGCTACGGTAAAAAATACAATAAAAACAGGATTGATCATGGGCTCGGCAACGGGTCTGTCCCTTTTGATTCGCCAGCTGGGGGTGGGCAACGAAAGTATCATAATGGTATTTTTGCTCAGCGTTCTGTGTACTGCAGTACTGACCAGCAGCCGAGAATGGGCAATCGGCGCGGCGCTTCTTTCCGCCTTATTGTTCAATTTTCTGTTTACGCGACCCCTCTTTTCGTTTTTTGTTTACAGCACGAACGATCTGATGCTGCTACTGTTTTTTTTGGTTACGGGCATTGTTTCGGGCACGGTCACGTCCCGCCTGCAGAGCGAAATGAACCTGGCCAGTCAAAACGAGCGTACGGCGAAAACCTTGTATCGCATTGCCTCCGGCTTTCTCTCCGCCAGCGGGAAGGAGAGCGTCGTCAAAAAAGCCGAGGCTCTGGTCCAGGAATACGCAGGTCTGAGCTGCACCATTCATTTGGGGCAGCAGGAATTTGGCAGCGGCTATGAAATTAACGGCGGCTCCAGCACACTGGGCAGACTGGAACTTTCGGGCGGGGAGCCGAACGAACAGCAGCTTTTGATTGTTCAGGCCGTCTGTACACAGCTTGGCATTGCACTGGAGCGGGAAACCTTAGTCGCAGACCGGGAAAAAATTCGGCTGGCCATGGAGCGCGAACAGCAGCGTGGCATGCTCCTTCGCTCGGTCGCCCATGACCTCAGAAGCCCGCTCACCGCCCTGTCCGGAGCCGGGAATCTGCTGGTGGACAACTACGATGCTCTCACCGATTCCGAGCGCAGAAAACTCG
>JAYFPV010000371.1:0-4684 GCA_034927465.1 Lawsonibacter sp. | reverse complement strand
GTTTATTTTCAGCCTATCTTTTTACATGTTGAGTGCTTGCCGGTAATGCTCGCGGTCAGTTGCATCAAAAATAATGGAGAGCAGTTCTGTTTGATCACCATAGTTTACCGGGCATGAATATACGTCTACGAAACGGATTTCTCCACTGTGCAATTTGTGCGGAAACAAAAAATATTTCTGATTTGCAGAATAGGCCAGTATGCGTCGGCGGAGTACTTCCTCTTCCGGCAGTTGATTAATCTCCTGAATTTTCATGGATAGAAGTTCATCGTGTGTATACCCATAAAAAGTACATGCAGAGGGATTTGCATCCATAATTTGACCGGTTTGCGGATGAATGACCAACATTACAGCATCATGCTCGTTGAACATGGATTGAAGGCGCTGCAATAGCTCCTCTTTATCTTTTCTAAGGCGCTTTATCTCTGTAATGTCAGTACGGGAACCAACCAGATAACTTATTTTTCCGTTTTTCAAAACCGGAGTAAGTTTGGTCAGCCAATCACGGGGTCCGCTTCCAAAATCTTGCGTAAGTTCAAATGAAATATCCGTTTCACGATCAATACATTGTTGATAACTTTTCTGAATTTCCTGTCCAAGTTCTTTCCCTAATACTTCTTCCGGTGTTTTCCCGGCAATTTCATTTAAACCAGTCAATTGACGATGTACGCGGTTGTTTCTGAGATATCGAAACGTCCCATTGCTGTACTCGGCAAGAAACATAGCGTCATGAGTACTGTTAAAAATCAACTCCAAATCTTCAAAAGCTGAGCGAATTTCTTTATCCTGACGCACTTGCTTCAGAGCTGAACGCTGATCGTTTGTCACATCTTGAAGAATCATGATCAGATGAACTGCATCGAAAAAACGAAAGCTGACAGTCACCAGCCTATGATTGAGCTCAATTTTCCATCTTTTTTCATTTTGCGCAGTTTCCCGAATCATCTCAGCATAAAAAGCGGCCCAGTTGAACGCATTTGAAGCATTTTGAGCTGGGCCATTAAGCATACTTTTCCCATAGAGCTTGCTCATCTCAAGCCCCGTAAACATATCGAATGTATTACTCGCTTCCAGTAAAACAAGATCAATTGGTTGGCCGTTGTCGTCAAAAATCAGCTGATAATAAGCGTAGGCTATGAGCAGTTGTTCAAATAGACTTTGTAAAACTTTTTCGGTCATTTTCGATCCTCCTAAACTGATGTGGTTTGTTTCGAAAAGTGGGCTGAAAATTACATGGGTCTTCTGCGTTTTGCCCGCGCATTGCCTGGTCAGAATTGACTTGTGTACCATATCCGACATTTAATGGCTAAGCGGTTAAATTTATCTGTTATTATAGGGCAAATGGTCAGATGGGTCAACGTTAAAGACGGTAAAATCAGGTAATTATTTGTAAAACCGAGTAAAGAGACGCAAGGCAATAATGCCCCGCGTCTCTTCACTGTTTCCATAATCATACGTGCGAGGCTTCCTGTGGGGCCATCATCAAAATCAATCGCATTCCACTTGAGTCCACATATCTCGGATCGGCGCAATCCATATGTTGCTGTATGTTGCTGTAATTAGAATCAACGTCTCTAACACATCGCCCTTAAACAGATCAAGAAGTTGGTTGAACTGCGTCTCTGAATACACCTTACCCCGCTGATCTCGGTTTCGCGGCGGTAATTCGGTTCTGTCCGCAGGATTTCTGTCTATTAACTCAAGCCGCCATGCATAGTCGAAAAACTTGTGGAGATTAGCGTGATGTTTTCTAACCGTCTCTGGTAGTTCTTTCATGAGAGTTTCCGCCCTGCGTTACCACCGCCCGCTTGCGGGTGGTGAGTAAGTGCGCACTTAATATGAAACAGCAGCGTCTTGTGACAGCTTTCAATGTGTGCTATACTACAATAAACATTATGATACAGAGCGTCTGACATTCATGTTTTGGGAGCATATTTTATGACAGAACACAGCGAGAAAAACTTTGGATTGAAAGAAAACATGCGGCTGGAGCTGTTTTCAGAGGGACAGGTTTTTTATTTTAGAGGAATATTGAACAAAATAGACGAAGATGCAATTTGGGTAAAAAATGCAAACGGAGCCGATGTGCCGCCCATCATTTACAACAGTAAAATACGGCTGACAGGAATCCGAGAGGACGGCAGAAGTATCATCCTTTATGGCGTTATATGTGGGAGCTCTTCGTCATTTTGGAAAATTGGCCACCTTTCCCAATATAACTTTTACAACAAGCGAAACCATTACCGTCATTTTGGGTCAATAGAGACAACGGTAACTCCATTGATATATGATTCTGAAGCAGAGGACGGAATGCCGTGTTTGTCTGATTCGGCAGAAACATGCAAGGTTTTAAACATAAGCGGAGGTGGGCTGATGTTTTACTGCAAGAAGAAATTTCCTCTTAACACCACCATTCAAATGGGGGCGATCTTCCTGCTTTCAGCGCATTCCCCGTTTTTATTGAAGTGTCAGATCTTGCGGATAACGGAGCAGGACGGAAGATATTTTTACAATTGCCGATTTACTGATTTAGATGGCAAAGAGCAGGAACGGCTGATCCGTGAAATCTTCTTAAAACAAGCAGAAGAAATTCGTAGAAGGAATCAGCGATAATCCGGAAGACAAAGCTACTTTTATACTGACAAGAGTATCGATTAAAAGGTCGTGTGGCGAACGTATAACGCAACCAATCTCATTGAAAAGCACTCCTCAACAAAAAGTAATTTTCAATAAAATTGACATCACAAATTCCAACTGCTAATTATTTGAATATATTTGGTAAATAGTAGTGGTCAGGTCTAGGCTGTTTACATCCCAAAAATCATCCCAAAAACTTCTGGAAAACGTGCTGTAGAACATCTACCCGGAAGCGCTTGCAAGAGTAAGGGCCAAAGGAATTTTGTGAAAAAGTCTAGGAATTGCAATGGTTTGAGGTGCACAACGCAAGAACACAGTAGCACGGTATAACACAGAATAATACGGTATAATATTCCTATTTTTACATTCCGGTTCTGAATGTTGGGGGTTCGAGTCTCTTCGGGCGTACCACACAAAAAACCCTGCAGCCTCAAGTGTTACCACTCATAGGGACAGCAAATAAACCGAGGGGTAACCGGTACGGAGTAACAGAAAAGCAGACATCCTTTCACAATCGTGTGAAGGGATGTCTGCTTTTTGTTGAATACTCTACGAACCTAATGAGATTTGTCATTTGGACATACGCGAAATGAAACGACATATGCCTACTTGAAGTCTGACACACAAATAGACTGATAGGTTTTGGTAAATATTATTTTTTTCGGATTTTTTGCTTGAGTATTGAAATCCCAGAGTATGCTCCGATCAACACGATAAAAATCTCCAATCGTCCAAGAATCATTCCAAACATTTCGATGATCAGCGTCGCTGTGCTGGTAGTAGGTGTGGTAATTCCGATGGACAAACCCACAGTCCCCAGCGCGGACGCAAACTCAAACATCGCTTCAGTCAATAAACAATCGGCAGTTACGGTGAGGAGCAATGCGCCAAGAATAAAAAGGCTGAGATAACATGCCACAAAGCCGGTTGCATCCGCCGCCAGTGTTGCGTCGATCGTAGTTTTCCCTTGTGCTCTGATGTAATAGGGCGTCTCGACATTCCTGGGCGGCAAAAGCCGCTTCCGTATGTTCTGCATGGTGATACGCAGCATGAGGTAAACGCGGGAGAGCTTGATGCCGCCTGCCGTCGAGCCGATCCCGCCGCCGATCAGCATCATCAAAATCAAAATGCCGATTGCAAGCGGAGGCCAAGAAGTGTAGCTCATACTGGAATATCCCGTTGTGGAAAGTGCCGATGAAACATCAAACAAGGCCCGACGGAACCCTTCTCCAAGTCCCATATCAAGTCCGCTGACCAGTGAAAGCGCGGTAACTGGGACAAAGAGCAGAAGCAGAAGAAACATAAATTTTACTTCACTGACCCGGATGGCCTGCCGCCATTTCCTTCTTACCAGCAAAAGCAAAACGGCAAAGTTTGTTGTGCCGATCAGCATCAGAATGATTGTTATGATCTCAATCGGAAAGCTGTTATATTCTCCGATACTGTTCAGCTTCGTTGAAAAACCGCCAGTTGACAGCGCGCACATCGTATGGTTTATCGCATCAAACAAGCCCATCCCAGCGATTACATAAGCCACCGTGCCGACAATCAGAAAGCCATTGTACATCAGGCAAATTGTCTGTGCCGTTTTTTTCAGGTTGGGCATAAGCTTATCGGGATGGCCTTCGGCGTTGTATAAATTCATGGACTGCTTATCCTGCACCAACATGACCATCATCATTACAAAACCCAGGCCGCCGCAGAATTGCATAAAGCTCCGGTGAAACAGGAAGATATGTGGGGTTACCGACACGTCCATCACGGAAAGGCCGGTGGTCGTCCATCCGCTAACCGCTTCAAACAGCGCCTGTACAAATGTGAGCTGTCCACTCATGACAAAGGGGAGGGCCCCAACCAGGACACCCCAGCCCCATGCAAAAAGGACGGTCAGGCTACCACGCTGCATGGAAGAGCGCCATTCAAATTTTGAGTCATCCTTTCTCCCAACCAAACAGGCAATAGCGCCTATTGCAACGGAACTGAGGGAGGGAATTATAAACGAAAGCGTGTAAGACTTATCCTGGGGGTAATACGGAAGGATTATCAG
>JAYFPV010000450.1:0-3135 GCA_034927465.1 Lawsonibacter sp. | reverse complement strand
TTCCCTGACTGTCAACCTGGACGGCGGCAGCGGCACGACTGCCATCGGCAACCACATGGCGGGCGACGCCGTCTCCATTGACGCGGGCACGAAGTCGGGCTATACCTTTTCCGGTTGGACGGCCACGGGCGGCGGCACCTTTGCCAGCGCCTCCAGTGCGGCAACCACCTACACCATGCCCGCTGGCGCGGCGACTATCACAGCCAACTGGACGGCCAATTCCTCTGGCGGCGGCACGAGTGCGAGTACGACGACGGTACCCGTATCCGGCGGCTCCGGCGCGGTCGATCTTTCCGCTTCCGTCTCAGGCAGCACCGCGACCGTCTCCGCTACCAACGCGCAGCTTCAAAAAATCACGTCCGACACGAAAGCCAGTACGGTCAAAATTGACGCGTCCGGCCTGAAAGTCAATGCGGTCGTGGTTCCATCCAAACTCGTCTCCGCTGCGGATGACGCTTCCAGCGCCACAGGTCTGGAAGTTGCTCTCCCAATCGGCACCGTTACTCTGGATAAATCCGCGCTGGCCGCGGTCAGCGGCAAGGGCGACGTGAAGCTCTCCATCGAGACTGTCGCCAACTCCTCACTCACCGACACCCAGCGAAAAGTCCTCGGTACGCAGGCGAAAACAGCGCTTGTCGTGGACATAAACGTCTATGTGAACGGCACCAGAACCAGCACCTTCGGTGATGGGAAAATCAGCGTTTCTGTTCCATATACACCAAAGTCTGGCGAGAACGCGGACAGCGTTACCGTCTGGTTTATCAAGGACGACGGCACCATTGAGCCGAAAAACGGCGCGTATAACGCGGCCCCTGGCTGTGTGGAGTTTACCACCGAGCACCTGAGCCAGTACTTAATCGTTGATTTTCCGTTCACGGATGTGGCCGAAAACTCCTGGTACTACGGCAGCGTGGCCTATGCGTATAATAACGGCCTGTTTGCGGGAGCATCCGACACGGCGTTCAGTCCTGATACGGCCATGACTCGCCAGATGATTTGGATGGTGCTGGCACGAATGGACGGCAAGACGCCCGCCGATATGGACGCGGCCCGTACCTGGGCCATAGAAAACCGCATTTCCGACGGCAGCAATCCCACCAATTCCATCACCCGCGAACAGATGGCGACAATCCTGTACCGTTACGCGCAGGACAAGGGCTATGACACCACGCAGGGCGGTATGGCTATCCGGGAATTTGCTGACTACGACAGCATTTCCGAGTATGCGCTGTCCGCGCTGGCGTGGACGGTGAATGCCGGACTCATGCAGGGAAGCAACAACAACATCATGCCCACCGGCAGCGCCACCCGCGCACAGGTCGCCACCATTCTCCAGCGCTTCTGCCAGAACGTGGCGAAGTAAGCAGAAATCCATCTAAAGTAAATGAACGCGAAACCAAAACTGAACAAAGCATATAAAAGGACCGGCAAACGCCGGCCCTTTTATATGCTCCATCTGCTCCAGATAACTGTCCGGGTCGATATGAATCCGCTTGGCAAAGCTGAGCCGACTGTCCAGCCAGGAGAGATAATCCACTTTGGCCTGCTCGTATGCCTGGCGATCCACCCAGCTTTTTTTCTCAGCCCTATTCAGCGCCTCCCATGCCGAGCGGAACTGTTCCTGATGGGTATAGTTCTCGTCATAAAACTGCCGCAGCACCTCGCGCGGCTTCACCACGGCTCCGCCGTCCAGGCAATACTGGCGGCGGAGCGCTTTTTGCTTCTTATCCTTGGCGGTGAGATTGGCGACGATGCGTTTGTACGCCACGCTGACCTCTTTCTCGCCGCAGAAGCGGTCAAAATTCCGCTGCTTACTGGCGCACGCCGGCGAGCAGTATTGCTTGGTGCTGCGCCGGGGAATGAAAAACCGGCCGCAGAATTCGCACTTTTTAATGTGCTTATCCGATAAGATCGTTTCCCGCATCAGATACATCACCAGCTCCTGGGGCTCCTCAAACCGTGCCATGGTTCCGCGCGGAATCCGGAGATTATATTCCCTTATTGCTTGACAGCCTGCTTCAAAATCAGCCTCACGTCCGCGGGAGCATAATTGTGCAATCCCTTCCAAAAGCAGGAATACTCCTGCTCCCGCGCCTCCACGGAGAAAAGTGCTCGGTCGAAGGTGAGATATACCCGCAGCCGCTGGCTCGGCGGCAGCACGTTCACGTCGGCGGACTTCTGCCCCAGGGCCTGCACATTCTGGCGGGCGCACCGTGTGGGAGTTTCCCTCTGTGCGGGGCGATGTGCTCTACCTCTGTCTGGAGGACAGTTACTCCCGCATCCAGAACCGGCTGCTGAGACATCACGGACGACGCGCCACTGAATCTGTTCTTTGCAACCATGTCAGAAAAGCTCCGCTGTGGTCTTGAACAGCGGATCGAGCGCTTTCTCAAGGAGCAACCCGGAACCGCGCTCATCGTCATCGACACGCTCCAGCGTATCCGCGACCTCGGCATCCTGAAGGAGTTGGCGGACAAGCACCGCATCGCAATCCTGCTCATCCACCACCTGCGAAAGATGAAGGGACGCTTCGAAGCAATGCCGTTTAAAACGGTCGAATACTCAATATGAAGATGTATTCGCTGATCAAAAAATGCTGATACCAGCCGTAAGTGCCTTGCTCGAACGGATTCCGGGAATAAGCTTCAAAAGACTTTTGATGATCCTATCGAACTGCAGGAGCAAAAGGCGTTTATGAGTCTGCAAAACAAAAGGGAGCATGGGGTCTTGGCCCCAAAAATCCTTTGCGAATAGGAATGATGCGATGATTTAAGGTGAATCGCATGCTAATTTATGAATAGCAGGACATGATAGACATCGTCAGATGGGATTCCTGTACCGCTTGCCGCACCTGCCCTGAAAAAAGCGTGCATGCAAGATTTGGACAAGCGCGTGCCAGCTGACAGGTTTATTTGACTTTAATTTTTTTCGGTGATATACTTAAATAGTAGTCAACTGTGAAGATTACGGAAAAACGCATGTCACTCTGGGTGTGATATGCGTTTTAGAATATAAGAAAGAAGGTGCTGAACGTGGGAGACAAGAACCCAAAGAAGATGCCCAAGAAAAAGAAAACCGATAGCAAGGCAACTGCAGCTCCTGTGATACAACCGGAACCCGAACTGGTCAAGAAGC
>JAYFPV010000441.1:0-4177 GCA_034927465.1 Lawsonibacter sp. | reverse complement strand
GTGGCGTTCCATGTGTTGATATAAGCGGCCAACACCTTTCGAAAGTTTTTTCTCCCGGTAGCAAAACCAATTCCAAATCGAATTTCTTGCATGAATCCCATCCTTTCATAAACACCGATTCATAATTTGTGGGACGGATCTCTCTGTTTGAGGGAAAGCGGTGGGAGACCGCCGCGGGGGTTGACGCCCGCACCAGTCTCCCGTGTGAGTAAAAAAGATGTTAGGTGTCGATCATGCCCTGCTCGACCAAAAACGTTCTGGCCACGTCCTCGGGCGTTTTGCCGTTTACGTCCACCTCGTAAGTCAGGTCTGTCATGATTTCGTTGGTAAATTTACCGCCAAGCATGTTCAAAACCTCTTCCAAGTTTGGTGCGGTGTCGGCATAGCGCTCAAACAAATCATCCTGGACTAACAGAGCGTCGTTGTATTCGGGGAAGTAGTTCTGGTCATCCTCCAACACCTTAAGTCCTAGTTTTTTGTTCATGCCGTCTGTGGTGTATACAATGGTGACGTCAAGGTTGCCGCTGTCGATGGCTGAATACTTCAGAGCAAGGTCAATTGCCTTGGCTTCTTTGAATTCCAGACCATAAAACTTGGAAAACGGGCCAAATTTCATGCTGCCCTCTTCGCTGAAAAACTCGTGCTCGGCGCCAAACACCAGCTCCGGAGCCACCTTGACCAGATCACTGATGGTTTCCAGATTGTATTGTGTGGCCAACGCCTGTGTCACACCGATGGCATAGGTGTTTTCACTTCCCAGCTTATCCAGGAGATGCACGTGATCCTGCTCGCTGGAAAGGGCATTGGCGTAATCGTAAATGCTTTCCCCCGATGGAACGTCAGAGACGTCTTTTTTTAGGAAGGTTGTAAGAAGCGTGCCGTCATAGCAGTTCATTAAATCGCTGCCACCGCCTGCGATCAGGTCGCGCCAATTGTTGACAGGGGACATCTCGTCCCGAATTTCAACGGTCAGATCCGTATGATTCTCCACCAGTTGCTTCACCATTTGGTGGACAATCTTCATTTCGGAATACTGTCCGTCATAAATTACAATGGGAGCCACGGTGCTTTTTTGTTTACCACACCCTGACAACAGTCCAAAGACCATCAGAGTGCCCAAAATCATTGCTACGTTTCTCTTCATAAAATCCTCCTAATCTAGTTTGGGTTTTTGTTTCCTTCTGCGCTTGTAAAGATTGCCGCCCGACACAAGCGCTGGAATATGGCGCAGGTCGGCGGCACAATGTGTTATGCCGTGTGGCGGCTCAACTTTCTTTCGATGAATGCCATGGTGAAATCAAACAGTACTGCCATGGCCATCAGCGTAATTGTGCCCGAGAGAATCAAACGCATATTCTGAGTGCGGATCCCCTGGTTGATGACCGAGCCCAAGCCTCCGCCGCCGACCGAAGTAGCAAATACAGCCACACCGACCGCAGTGACGGTGGCAATGCGGATGCCGGTAAAGACCATGGGAAACGCCAGCGGTAACTCGATGGTAAATAGCCGGTCCCATTTGGACAGGCCCATGCCCCGTGCCGCTTCTTTAATGCCGGGGCGAATGGTTTCCAGCCCCAAAAACGTGTTGTGCACAACCGGCAGCAGCGAGTATAGAACAAGACCGATGATAACGGTCACCTTGCCGGCGCCGAATAGCAGCATCACCAGGCCAAGCAGCGCCAAAGCGGGAATCGTCTGCAAAATCTCACTGGTCCAGAGTACGATTTTCCGGGCGGGTCGGTAGAGGTAAGCAAAAATACCCAGGGACAGCCCGATGGCCGTGGAGAACAGCACCGATAAAAAGACCAGGTACAGGTGTTCTGAAATCAACTTTATGGTCATTGTGTGGTCACCTCCTGAGTTGGGACGCGGGTGACCCGTTTTTTCAATTGGTCAATCAGCAGGCTGAGGGTGATGGCCATGATGGCGGAAGGAATGGCACCGGCAACAATAAGGGCATTGTTGTTGGTGGCGATTCCGATGTAGATAAACTCGCCAAGGCCGCCGAGCCCGATCATGGATGCCAGAACAGCCCAGCTTACGGTGTAAACGGTGGACATGCGCAGCCCGCCAATGATGGAAGGCGTAGCCAGCGGAAGTTCTACTTCAAACAAGCTCTGCATCTTTGACATTCCGCATCCGAGGGCGGCCTCCAGCAGGCTGGAGGGTACCGCAAGGAGTCCCACATAGGTGTTTTTTAAAATAGGAAACACCGCATAAATGGCAAGTGCAACAATCGCCGTAGTCGGCACCATGCCAAGCCACAGGAACAGCAACCCGATGAACACCACGCCGGGAATGGTCTGGAACACAGAAATTAGCGGGATAATCGCTTTTGCAATGCCGGGAACCCGTGACAGCAGAATGCCAAGTGTCAAGGCAACGACAAATCCAATGGAAACGGCTGCAAAAACATAGAATAAATGTTCACAGATCGCCACAAGCAGTTTTTGTCCGTACAGCTCCCAAAACGTCATTGCGCATCCCCCCACAGTGCATCAGCCATGGCTTTGGCCATGCTGGTATTTGTGACTATGCCTGCGATGGTATTGTCTTCGTTAAGCACGACCAAGTAGTTATTATCCGAGTTCAGCAGTTTGTCAAAGCTTTCGGACGCATTCTCGTTGACATAAGAAACTGCGTTTTGAGAGACGGGAATCTCACCGATGGGACCGGTGGTTTTGCCCGACTTTTTGATGCTGTGGATGGTGACGACGCCCGCATAGGTGTCATCGTCGTTCTTGATCAGCAGCGAGTCGATGTTCCGGCGCGCCATGATCTCGGTGCACTCCCGCACGCCGCGGTTTTTGTAAACGCTGATCGGGTCCGGACGCATAAAATCGGCGGCTGTGAGTTGCACCGGAGCGCTGTCAGCAAGCCGTTTTCCCATAAAGGAACGGATTAAGGCGCTTGCCGGGTTTTCAAGCATCTCTTCGGGAGTGGCCATTTGGACAATGCGTCCATTCTCCATAAAAATAATTCGATCCGCCAGCTTCAGCGCCTCGTCCATATCGTGGGTGACAAAGACAAAGGTCTTATTCAACTTTTTATGCAGGCGGCTGATTTCTTCCTGCAGCGTGCTGCGGGTCATCGGATCCAGAGCGCCGAACGGCTCATCCATCAGCACGATGGGGGGCGAGGCCGCCAGGGCCCTCAGTACGCCGATGCGCTGCTGCTGTCCGCCGGACAGTTCCGAGGGATATTTGTGTCCGTATTCCTCATAGGACAGACCCACCATGTCCATCAGTTCGCGGGTGATACGCAGGATTTCGCTTTTTTCATACTTCAGCCGCTTTGGCACGACACCGATGTTTTGAGCAATGGTCATATTGGGAAACAGCCCAATTTGCTGAATCACATAGCCGATACTGCGGCGCAGCTTCACGGGGTCTGTCTGGGAAATGTCTGTTCCGTTGACATAGATGTGTCCGCTGTCCGGCTCGATCAGCCGGTTGATGGACTTGAGCGTTGTGGTTTTACCGCAACCGGACGGGCCGATTAAAACCGCAAATTCTCCTTCTTCAATCGCAAAGCTCAGGTCGTCTAAAATGACGGAGTCCCCGTATTTTTTTGTTACGTGTTCAAATCTGATCATAAATCTCCTTCCTGAATGGAAACAGCAGAACCTATCTCGCTCAGAGAGTTCAGAACAAGACCGTCGACCGGCGTGTGCCGGGAAGAGAGGTCAGATTTGGATGTCAGACATACGGATGTCCTGCCCATATTTGAAACAAGAATCGCTATAGTTTGCCAATTTACGAAAAAGCGATCCGCTTCTCAGAATAAAAATTAAGATCATCCAAATCAAAAAAATGTTTTGCGCTGTCCGCCATTCGCGTTTGATAGCATAGGCTGAAAAAGTGGTATTTATGAAGAAACAACCCACAAAGTAACAATTCTAGTATATACAATAAGTTGTTACTATGTCAAGGGCTACTTTTTGATTCCCTGGCAATGGCGCATGGATGCGGCGCCGAAAAATGCGGCTGAAGCGATTGTGCGGGAAGAGGGACGGCAGGGGAGCACAAAAGGCATGTTTACAGGCACAGGTATACTGTGTCTGTAAACATGCCTTGAATTTTTTCGTGCGATTAGAATAAAAACATTCGGATTCTTTGGTCGGAGTCATCCTGCGAGATAAAATAAATGGTGTCGTTTTCTTCCAGTGTGGCATATG